>NZ_JBYTAH010000004.1:0-179975 GCF_058787975.1 Cupriavidus sp. FW305-26 | reverse complement strand
TACTGATCGTCGCCTTGGTAGGCTTTTACCCCACCAACTAGCTAATCAGACATCGGCCGCTCCTGTAGCGCGAGGCCTTGCGGTCCCCCGCTTTCACCCTCAGGTCGTATGCGGTATTAGCTAATCTTTCGACTAGTTATCCCCCACTACAGGGCACGTTCCGATGTATTACTCACCCGTTCGCCACTCGCCACCAGGCCGAAGCCCGTGCTGCCGTTCGACTTGCATGTGTAAGGCATGCCGCCAGCGTTCAATCTGAGCCAGGATCAAACTCTTCAGTTCAATCTCTGTGTGGACCCGAAGGTCCTCGCTCTTTCGAGCGGTCGCTCACTCTCAGAAAACTGACTGACCAGATCCGAAGACCCAGTCACGTTTTGCTGTGCGAGCACTGTATAACTTGTAAAGCTAAAAGACCGAAGTCTTCCGCATCCGTTATCAAGCGCCCACACTTATCGGTTGTTTGGTTGTTAAAGAACCCGCCCTTTCGGGCCGCATCCGGCTTTGCCGTTTGCGTTGCTGCGTTTTGTTTGCAGCGGAGAAACGAGACTATAAAGAAGTTTCCGCGATTAATCAATCATTTTCGAGAAATTCTTTATTCTGGAAGGCACACTCTTTCGAATCGAGTTAATCCTTGCAAGTCTTTTCCCACCCCCGTTGCGCGGTGCCTTGCGAACGAGGGGGCGAATCTTAATGCCTGGATGCCTGCCTTGCAAGCGTTTTTGAAAAGAACTTGAATGAGCCTCCTTTGTCACTTGGCCACGCCGACCCACGACCTGCCGACGAGGGCGAACGCCTCATTACGCTTGCCAGCGCTGCAACTCGGACAGGATCTGTTCAGCGAGGAAGTCACAAGGCGGCCGCTTCGACTTTGCGCTGCGCGCCAGCACCAGCTCCAGCCCGGCTAGCCCGGGCAGCCCCTGGGCCTGGCCAAGGATGATGAAACGGGCCGGAACGGCACATCGCGCGAGCGGCGCCACCGCCAGTCCCGCTTCGACCATGCTGAGCAGGCCGAGCAGGCTGGGACTTTCATAGGACATGCGATAGGCGATCCTGGCCTGCTCCAGGCTGCGGATCGCAATGTCGCGGGCGACGCTGCCCGACTGGAACACGGCAATGGGCAGCGGCCGCTCGCTCCAGATTTCGTGCGCCGCCGGCGATGCGGCCCACACCATCGGTTCCAGCCGGATGAACTCCCCGGACAACCCTTTCACTCGCGTTGCGCAGACCAGGTCGACCGATCCGTCCTTGACCATGGGCGCCAGCGCCACGCTTGGCAGGCCAATGACCTGGATCTCGACCTTGGGATAGGTCGCAGAAAACTTCTTCAGGATCGCGGGCAACAGGGACGAGGCATAGTCGTCCGGCATGCCGAGCACCACGCGCCCGGTCACGTCGGGGCGGACCACGGCCGCCCAGGCCTCGTCGCGCAGGGCCAGCATGCGGCGCGCGAAGCTCAGCAGGACCTCGCCTTCCGGGGTCAGCATCATGTTCCTCGGCCTGCGCACGAACAGTGGCTTGCCCAAAGCTTGCTCAAGCGCCTTGATCTGCATGCTGACCGCCGACTGTGAGCGGTGCACGAGTTCCGCCGCGCGGGAAATGCTGCCGGTATCGGCAACCGCCACCATCATGGCCAGGACATCGAGGTCAAGCGCTTTCACTGGTATCAGAAAAACTGAAGCAACAGATCAATTTTACGCATTTTTCTTAACCATCGGTGCTCGGGCATACTGGTCGAAAACGTTGACCACCTATGCCACACGCGAACATGGACCACCCCTTGCGCGACAGCCTCGCGCGCGAACTGCATGCCCGCCCCTTCCTGCGCATCGGCGGCCCCGCCTCGCTGACGCACTTTGCCATCTATGCCGACGGCGATACCGCCGTCCACCATGCCTTGCTGGCCGACTTGTGCAGGCTGACCGGGCTGGAGGTACCGGCCGACGGCGTAACGCACTATTCAGGGCGTTGGGGCGATCACAAGCAACTGAAGTGGGAGCGGCACACCGAGTTCTCCACCTTCACGTTCGTGGCGCGGCGTGGTGACGCGGACTACTTCTCCGACCTGGCCACCGCCCATATCCCGGCCGAGTGGTTCGACAGCTTCGCCGGCAAGCGCCTGGTGGCACTGCGCATGGAGCTGGTCTCGGGCGAGGCCGCGGCCCATGCGCGCGACCACGTGCGGGAATGGATCGACGGCCCGACCCTGGCGGGCAGCCACGTGCTCGGCGGCGGCGAGGTGTTCTGCGACTGGACCATCCCGCCAGATGGCTTTACGCGCTTCCTGGTCATCGACAACGGCTTCCGCGAAGTGCAAGGCGGACGGCTGCTGCAGCGGCTGTATGAAATCGAGACCTACCGGATGATGGCGCTGCTGGCCTTGCCGGTGGCGCGTGAACTGGGCCGCAGCGTGGACAACCTGCAGCGCTCGCTCGCGCCGCTGATGCGCAGCATGGACACGAGCCAGGGCGGCCGCCACGATGCCGAGCTGCTGGAGCGGCTGACGCACCTGGCGGTCCGCATCGAGGCGCTGGCTGAATCCGGCAACCGCTTCAGCGCGTCGCGCGCCTACGAGAAGCTGGTGCTGGCGCGCATCCAGGAATTGCGTGAAGAGCGCATCGAAGGCATACCGACCATTGCCGAATTCATGGAGCGCCGCTTCGCGCCTGCCATGGAGACGTGCAGGTCGGTCTGGGCGCGGCACGAGCAATTTGCCGGCCGCGTGGCGCGCGCGCTCGACCTGCTGCGCACGCGCGTCAACCTGGCGCAGGAGCAGGACACCACGCGCCTGCTCGAGGGCATGGACCAGACCGCGCGCAGCCAGCTGCGGCTGCAGCACGCGGTCGAAGGCCTGTCGGTCGCGGCCATTTCCTACTACGTGCTGTCGCTGGCGGGCACCGGGCTCAAGGCGCTGCATGCGGTGCACCTGCCGCTGGACCCGGAACTGATCAAAGGCGTGCTGATCCTGCCGGTGGTGCTGCTGGTGCTGCGTGCTACCAGGCGCAGCAAGCATGCCGGGCAAAAAGCGGCGGCGCGGCGCCCGGCTGCGAATCAGGCCGCATAGGGCAGCTAGCCTGCTGTCCCGCCCTGCCCCGCGGCTGCCGTGGCTTGCCGGAGGAGATGCATCGGGCCAAGGCTCTCAATAGCCTGCATCTGCGCCGCATCCCGGACAAAAAGCGAGCCGGCGAACGCCAGGGCATTGACTGCGATGCCTTCCACGCACTCCATGGATCTCGGCACCAGCAGCAGCCCCGCGGGCATGACCAGCAGGTTGTACGGCGCTGACGGGTGCAGTCCGCCCTCGACATCAACCGCGCGCACGCCAACCGCATCCAGCAACGCGCGGTAGCGCTCGCACGCCGTGCACGCCATCTCTTCCACCGGCGCCGCGGACAGATCCAGCGGCGCGAACGCATGCGCAAATGCCAGGCCGGGAACGGCACCGATAGCGCCGGCGATCCGTGCCGACGCCAGCAAGGGACCAATCGGCAGCGCCGGCCCACCCTCGGCGAACGGCAACGGTACGATCTGCAGGTGTTTGTGGGCCTGGCTCGCTCCCGCGACTGCCCCGCCGTTGTAGAAGCCCAGGCTCGGGAACTCCGCCATGCAAGCCAGCAGCGCTTCAAAGTCCGCCACGGTCAGCAGGGATTCCTGCGCTTCGAAGCGGCGCGTGACGATGAGCAGGTGATGCTCGATGACATTGAACTTGTTGAGCAAGGCCACATGGGTGTCGGAGATATCCGCGACAAACAGTTCCGGGTCATAGGGCAGGAATGGATTGCTCCCGGCGCTGCTGGTCGTGCGTGCCTTGTCCTTGCGAGCCAGGCTCGATACCTGGCGGACCAGAAACCGCACGCCACCGTCCTCGATCGCCGCCTCGGTGGTTTCGATCGGGCACAACGCCCCGCTCTGCAAGGCATGCGCCGTCCGCTGCAGGATCGCCGGCCACAGCGTGCCAGGCTGAAGGTGTCGATGGTGCATGGTTGGCTTTCGCTAGCGTCAGTCCTGCTCGCGCAAGAGCATCGCCACGTTGCGCTCCGCGAGCGCCGCGATGGTTCGCGAAGGATTCAGGCCGAGCGGACGCGGGACGATCGCACCGTCCATGACATACAGTCCCTTGTAGCCAAATACCCGGCCCCTTGCATCGACGACTCCGTCTGCAGCGGAGGTTCCCATGTTGCAGCCTCCCAGCGGGTGCGGTGTGATCAGGTTGTGCCACCGTCGCCAGGTGAGCGGTACCCACGGATCCCCGCCAGTCGCTGCCGAGAGCTGCGTATGCGCTGCAATCATGGCCTCGATGACGGCCACCGATGCCTGATAGGACCAGTCGAGCCGCAGCACACGACGCCACGGTGCGTACCACGTGCGGCCCAGTCTCAGCTGGCCATCGCCAGGGTCCACGCCCTGCCCGAACCAGGGCATCATCTGCTCGACCGGATCGCCGTCGTCAAACAGTCCTCCGACCTCCTTCCACACGGCACGCAGCTTGCGGGAACGCGTTCGCTTCATATGGCGCCGAATGAAGTTGCCTGCGAGGTTCGGGATTCCACCGTCCTCCACGAAGAGCGCCTGTCCGTTCGGGCCGCTGTGGTCCAACAGGTCGATCGCTGCGGAGATGGTTACGCCATGGGAAGGAGAGATCGTCCTGTGGTCATAGTAGGCTGGCGTCACGAAGTCGCCATTGTGCGCCCACCCATATCCCAACCGTGGCGAAAGCCCCGAAAGTGTGCGATGCTCATCCCGACAGCGCAGCAGAAGCTCGGTGCTGCCGATGGAGCCGGCGGCCAGTATCACCCTGGCGGCCGTGACTGTGCCAGGGCTCGTCGTTTCGTTTTCCGGGTCGATCTTCCTGAAGCATACGCGCCAGCCCTGCTGCAGCGGCTCGAGCCGGTCTACCAGGTGCAGCGGAAGAATCTCGGCGCCATTGTCCTCAGCCACTGCCAGGTAATTCAGGTCCAGCGTATTCCTGGCCGATACCTGGCACCCCACGTCACAGTTGCCGCAGTGAACACAAGTGCCCTGCAACCTGCCGTGCTGGTTCATGAATGTCTGTGAATGACGGTCATCGCGGGCGTCTTGCCGTGTGGGGTCCCAATGCTCGGAAAATGTCACCGCCAGCGGCAATTTACGGAAGCGCCCGCCCCAACCGCAGGCTTCCGCCCCCTCGCGCAACAGCCGGGTTCGCTCGCTCAACTGGTTATCCGGCACTTCGCTCACCGCGAGCATGCGCCCGACCTCCTCATAGTGGGCTTGCAGGTCCGCATAGGTAACCTCTTTCGGCCAGCCCTGCTGGAAGGCTTCCGGCTTGGCTTCCACGGAAACGTTGGCGTAGATCAGCGAGCCGCCACCGACCCCGGCCCCGGCGATAACCCATACGTCAGAGAAGGTCCGGATATCGGCCCAGCCATTGAAGCGATTGGCGCGCTCCTGGTTCCACAGCCAGGGGTCGCTCTCGTCGCGCGGGTAAGTCGCGGGGCTCCAGCGCCGGCCGCGCTCCAGCACCAGCACCTTGCGGCCGGCCTGCGCGAGCCGGCACGCCGAGACTGCACCACCGAAGCCGCTGCCGATGACGACGACATCGTAGGCAAGCGCATTGCTCATCATGACGCTCCCTATCGTTGGATGATGATTGGCTTCTCCTCAATCATCCGCACCGCCTCGGGCGGCATTACCTGACCGTCTGCCGGCACGAACCGGGGGCCGGTCGCGCCGGGCTGGGCGCGTATGCGCCAGGTGCCATGGACCTTCGTCAATCGCTTGACGCCCTCGCCCAGCTTCCAATGACGGCAGACCTTCTCCAGCTTGAGCGGGTAGATCGTCAATTGCCCACACTCGAACCGCATCCGCAGGAAGCATTTGTAATCGGCGATGCGCTGGGAGGAGAACACCTCCTCGGGGTGCAGGCGCCAAAGGGCATTGCCCAACACCATCCATGCGCCAAACAGCAGGCCACCGAGGGCGCCGCCCAGCAGCATGGCCTCGACCACGAACAGCAAGACGGGGGGCGCATTGTCCGTGCCAAAGACATGGAAGTTGAGGCGCATGACGAGCCATAGCAGCGCGACTGCCAGTGCCAGGTGCAGCAGCCCGTGCAACGCGCCGACAACGCACGCCAGGCGCACGCCGCGCCTGACATCCCTGGTCGACAGCGCAGCACAGGTAAAGACAATGGCCGCTGCGAACACCACCGACGCCGGACTGTGCGCCATGACCCGGAACAGTTGGTGGAACACCTCGCCGATATTCCCGAATGTCACTTCGAGCCCGGCCAGCCTGTCGACGAAGCTGCGTTGATCGCGCCCGGGGACAGATACCAGGCTCGCGCTTTGAATGATCCAGTCGAACAGCAAGTACAGGATCGCCACCAGCGCACAGAACGAGAGGTTGCGCGCAGGCAGTTGCCACGCGCGATTGCGCAATTGCCGGGAAGCGGATTTTTCCGGATACGCTGACTTCAGTTCGTAGAACTGTCTGGCCGGGCCCACGACGATAGGCCTCGGCGGATCTGGCAGCAGGTGCGTGCCGTGAAGAAATGCACCGCCGCCTCCGCAGGTGATGCGATGCGGTCCCGCCGTGCCCTCTCGCGGCACGTAATGCGCGTAGTGGTGCGAGTTGCCGGCCAGCACCAGCGCGAGCCGGTCGCCCAGCATCCCCTCGATCTCGCTCAGGCTCCGGAAGCGCGGCGTCTTGGCCTCGATCGAAGGTACGGCCCGCCGCTCGCCGCGGCGCACGCGCTCCATCTCGTCAATCCAGCTCGCCTCGGGCGCGCACAATACGACACGGTCACCGGGCTGCAGCGCCGTGTGCATCTTCTGGAAGTACTCGCGCTGCGGCCGGTCGATTTCAGACTCCAGTTGCAGGTCCAGGCCCCAGACCCACCAGCCGCCGGGCAACTGCAAGGCATAGTAGCCAGTGCGCTGGCGTGTCTCCCAGCCGCCCACGGGCTTGCCGCTGCAGAACAGGCGGGCGAAGCCACGCAGGCCATCGTACCAGTCGTGATTGCCAGGCGTGGCGACCATCCACGGCGCATCCGGCAACTTGATCGGCTGGTCGCTGTATACGGGGCGCGCGATCTCGACCGGCGCAGGGAATGCCGCCCGGAAGGGATCGACGAAGCGTGTCCGATAACCCTCATGGGCAGGGGTCGGATACACCTGGTCGCCACCCAGCAGCAGCACCTTTGCCCGTGGCAGCGTCACGCCTTGCTCGCGCAGCGTCACCGCGTGACTGACGCACAACGCCATGGAGTAGGTCGAGTCCCAACCGTCGCCGGTGTCGGCCAGATAGTCGACCCAGACACCGCCGTGCCCGTCGGCGGGCACCGGGAGCGGCGGGTTCGGATTCAGCGTGGTGAGTGCCGCCTGCACCATGCGCTGGTCGGCAAAGGCGCCGATCGCCATCGCCACGGCAACCCGCATGGCAGTGAACGGCAGCTGTAGCGGGCTCAGCCAGTTCACCATGGTTCTTTGGGTGTAGAGTTCCACGCGCCCGGTCGCGGCAGACGCGGAAGCGATCGTCGCGGAGCCGGCAGCATCGGCCGCAGCTTGCGAACCACCCGGATATGGCGACTCTGGTGCTGACCCGGAATGTTTCATCGCCTTCCCCCCAAGACTTCCAGCTCGTCCGCAAGGATCGGGGCGCTCGCGCATGCTGGCGCGAGTGCCAGCCGTTGCCAATGGCCCTACGCCCTCACCCCCTCAACATCTCCACCGCTTCCGCAATCGCCCTTCTGATCCGTGTGTACGTGCCGCACCGGCAGATCACGCAGCTCATCTGGTCGGCGATCTCCGTCTCCTTCGGATTCCGGGTGCGCTTGAGCAGCGCGCTCGCCGCCATCAGTTGCGCGCTCTGGCAGTAGCCACACTGCACCACCTCGTGCTTGAGCCAGGCCGCCCGCAGCGCGCTCGCCTCGGGGCCGTCGAGTCCTTCGATGGTGACGATCTTCTTGCCTTCCATCTCGCTCGCCTGGTGCTGACACGACAACACCATCTTGCCGTTGACATGCACCGCGCAGGCGCCGCACACCCCCACGCCGCAGCCGAACTTGGTGCCTGTCAGCTTGAGCTCGCAGCGCAGCACCCACAACAGCGGCGTGCAGCCGTCCGAGCGGACTTCGACGCTCTTACCGTTGACACTGATCTGATGGTCTGGCATCGCAGGCTCCGGAAGGCGGCAGGGTCTTCAGCAGCGGCAGGTCGCGCAGGCGCTCGCCGGTCGCATGGAACAAGGCGTTCGCCACCGCCGGGGCGATCGGCGGCGTGGTGGACTCGCCCACGCCCTGCGGCGGGCGCGTCGAAGGCATCACGTGTACCTGGATGTCCGGGCAGTCTCGCAGGCGCATGGCCGGAAAGGCGGTGTAGTAGTCCTCCTTCACCTTGCCTTGCTCCAGCGTGATCTTCTGCCACAGCGCTGCCGACAGCCCGAACACAATGCCGCCCTCGACCTGCTGTTCGATCAGGGTCGGGTTGACCGGCATGCCGCAATCGATGGCGCAGAACACGCGATCCACGCGGACCTGCCCCATGT
This sequence comes from Cupriavidus sp. FW305-26, assembly GCF_058787975.1. Taxonomy (NCBI): domain Bacteria; kingdom Pseudomonadati; phylum Pseudomonadota; class Betaproteobacteria; order Burkholderiales; family Burkholderiaceae; genus Cupriavidus; species Cupriavidus sp. FW305-26. The sequence goes on along the minus strand of NZ_JBYTAH010000004.1, from coordinate 171,452 downwards.
TGCCTACCGACACCTCGGCGACCTGCGCCACCACGCTGCCGAACGACTCGTGCAGGGCCACGCCGCGCCCCATCTTCGCCACGCCAGGCTGCTTGCGCAAGGGCTGGCCCCAGCCCGACATCTTTCTTGCCTGCTCCAGCACCGCGCGCTGGCGCTCATCCCTGAGCAGGCTCATGCGGTAGTCGAGCGGGTCCACCCCGACCGCCACCGCCAGCTCATCGACAAAGCTCTCCATGAAGAAGGCGTGGTGCGAGTGCCCCACCGAGCGCCAGTAGCCCACGGGGATGGCGAGGTCCACGGTCTGGTGGCCGACCCACACGTCCGGCCAGTCATAGGCCTGGTCGAAGGCGCCCTCCGCCGTGGACTTGTCCAGCCGCGACAGGAAGATGTCGGGCAGGCCGAAGTTGCGTTTCGCGACGCCCTCCAGCACTGACTGGCTGGCCGAGACATTGCGCACGGCGATGACCTTTCGGTTTTCGTCGAGCCAGGCCTCGAAGCGCGACACGCTGGCCGGACGGTAGAAGTCATGCCGCATGTCCTCGGGGCGCGACCAGATCGTCTGCACCGTCACGCCCTTGCGCCTGGCGGCAATGGTGGCCGCCTGGCAGATGAAGTCGACTTCGAGCCGGCGCCCGAAGGCACCGCCGATGAATTGCTGGCGCAGTTCGACCTTGTCGGTGTCCAGCCTGAGCGTCTTCGCCACGCAGCGGCGAGCCAGCCCGGGCATCTGCGTGGCAGCCCACACGATGGCGCGGTCCTCCTGGACCAGCACCGTGCAGTTGACCGGCTCCAGCGCGGCGTGAGCGAGATAAGGCGCCGAGTACAGGACCTGGATGGCGGGCTTGCCCTGCTTCATGGCGCGCCCGTTGCCATGCTCGTACCAGACGCGTGGGTCGGCGGCGTCGAGCGCCTTCACCAGCGTATCGCGGATGCCGTCGCTCGACAGCTTCGCCGCTTCGCCCTCGTCCCACTTGCACTGGACCTTCTCCACCGCCTGCATGGCGATCCACGCATCGCTGGCGATCACCGCCACGCCGCCGCTGCCGCCCTGGAGCGGAGGCAGCGCGAACAGGTCGAGCACGCCGGGCAACTTCTTTACGTCGTCGGGCGGGGATCCCCGCAGCGTGCCGCCCAGCGTCGGACACATCTGCACGCTGGCGTAGACCATCGCGTCCGCCACCACGTCGATACCGAAACTGGCTGTGCCGTGGAGCTTGGCAGCGGCATCAAGGCGCGCCGCGCGGGTGCCGATGAGCCTGTAGCTGGCCGGATCCTTCAGTTCGACCTTGCGAGGCAAAGGCTCACGCGCGGCAGCCGCGGCAAGTTCGCCGAAGGTGGCGCTGCGCCCCGACGGATGCACCACCTTGCCGGCCTGCGCGCGGCAGGCTTCGGCCTTGACGTCCCACTGCTTCGCCGCTGCCGCGCACAGCATCATGCGGGCGGCGGCGCCGGCCTCGCGCATCGGATGCCACAGGTCCCTGATGCTGGTAGAGCCGCCGGTGAACATCAGGCCCACCTCGCGCACGCCCTTGCGCGTGAACCATTCGGCGGCACGCCTGGGCCACCCCTTGTCGTCCGGCCGGAACGGCAGGTTGGCGACCACGCCCTCGATGTTGTTGTACAGGTTGTCGATGGGCGACGGCTCGACCCGGATCTGCGACCAGTCGGCCTCCATCTCCTCGGCCAGCAGCATCGCCGCGCCGGTATGCACGCCCTGCCCCATCTCGGCCTTGTTCATGACCACCGTGACGGTGTTGTCGGACGCCACCTTGATCCAGCCGTTCAGCGCAAACTGCCCGTCGCGCGCCGCCAGCGGCTCGCCGCCCGCCAGGCGCTGGCGCGGCGGCAGCCAGGCCCATCCGATCACCAGCGCACCGGCAGCGCCCGCACCGCCGAGCAGGAAGGCTCTGCGCGTCAACATGGCAAGACTGGCGGATCGATCATCATAGGAAGGCCCCGTGCCGCCGATGGCATGGCCTATATTAGGTCGGGAAGTGCCGCAGCGCGAATGCGGGCACGTGGTTGGCGCTATCGCGCAACACCCGACACGGACATGCCGCGCTGATGCCGCCTGCCGGCGCAGGTCGAACTGCTCCGTGACGGGTGCCCGTGTTCCGGCAGATCCTTGAGCTTGGGAACAAGCAACTGATCGACTGCCGCAGCCCCAGCCATCGAACAGTTTTCCATTAGAATCAGCAGCTTATGCTACTGCGGAAAGAGCGCCATCTGCCCAGCCAGCAGCGTCTCGAAATCGTCGTCCAGGAACGGCAGGATCGCATCGGCGATCGGCTGCAACTGCTTGTTGACGTAGTGGCCATAGTCGACCGGCGCCGACCGGGTCTCAAGCGGCTCCGGCCCTGAAACGGTCATCACGTAGCTGATCCAGCCGCCATGCTGATACTGGCGCGGACGTCCCTGGCGCTCGTTATAGGCATCGGCGATACGGGCGGCGCGGACGTGCGGCGGCACGTTGCGCTGGTAATCATCGAGCTTGCGGCGCAGCCGCTTGCGATAGACCAGTTGCTCGTCGAGCTCGCCGGCCAGGGTGCGACGCACGATGTCCCGCACATAATCCGCGTACGGCTCGCGGTTGAAGATCTTTTCATAAAGGGTCTGCTGGAAACGCTGGGCGAGCGGCGACCAGTCCGTGCGCACCGTCTCAAGCCCCTTGAACACCATCTCGATCTTCCCGTCAGGCCGTTCGACCTGGCCGGCATAGCGCTTCTTGCTGCCAAGGTCCGTGCCGCGGATGGTCGGCATCAGGAAGCGCCGGAAGTGCGTTTCGAACTGGAGTTCCAGCGCGCTTTCCAGTCCATAGGTCTGCCAGAGGTGGTCGCGCCACCAGTCGTTGACGTAGGCGACCAGGCTACGGCCGATCTGCCTGGCATCGGCTTCCGTTCGTGCGCGGCGCAGCCAGACGAATGTGGAATCCGTGTCGCCATAGATCACCTCATAGCCGCGGGCCTCGATCAGCGCGCGGGTCTGCCGCATGATCTCGTGCCCGCGCATGGTGATCGACGACGCCAGCCGCGCGTCGAAGAACCGGCAACCGCTGGACCCGAGCACGCCGTAGAACGCGTTCATGATGATCTTGAGCGCCTGCGAGAGCGGCTTGTTCCGGTCGCGCTTGGCGGCCTCGCGGCCTTGCCAGACTCTGGCCACGATCGCCGGCAGGCAGTGCTTCGTCCGGGAAAACCGCGCACCGCGGAAGCCAGGCAGCGAATCGGCATCGTCCGCATGCGCCAGGCCCTCGACCAGCCCGATCGGGTCGATCAGGAAGGTCCGGATGATCGACGGGTAGAGGCTCTTGTAGTCCAGCACAAGCACCGATTCGTAGAGCCCCGGCCGCGAGTCCATGACGAAGCCGCCCGGGCTGGCCTCGGGCGCCTTCTCGCCGAGGTTGGGCGCGACATACCCCTGGCGGTGCATCAGCGGCATGTAGAGATGCGTGAAGGCGGCGACCGAGCCGCCATTCCGGTCGGCCGGCAGGCCCGTGACCGTGGCGCGCTCCAGCAGGAACGGCAACAGCTCCGTCTTTTCGAAGATCCGCGTGACCAGTTCGCAATCGCGCAGGTTATAGCGCGCCAGCGCCGGCTTGTCCTGCTCGAACATGCGGTCGATGGCGTCCATGCGGTCGTACGGGTTGTCGACCGCCTTGCCCTCGCCCAGCAGCGTCTGCGCCACCGATTCGAGGCTGAACGACGGGAAGCTCCACGTGGCGGAACGCAGCGCCTCGATGCCGTCGATGATCAACCGGCCTGGTGCGCTGGCGAAATAGTGCTGCTGGGCGTTGTGCTCGCGCCATTCCATCTCGGCACCGCCGCGGCCGAGGCGCAGCGGAAGCTGGAACTTGCGCGCATGCTCGTGCAGCACGCGCAGGTCGAACTGGACCAGATTCCAGCCGATGATCGCGTCGGGATCGTGATCGGCCAGCCACTGGTTCAGCTTTTCCAGCAACTCGGGCCGCGTGGCGCAGTACTCGAGCGAGAAATCGACGTCGGCGGGCATTTGCGGCGCCGCACCCAGCATGTAGACCTGGCGCTGGCCGCAGCCTTCGAGCCCAATCGAATAGAGTTCGCCGAACGCGTTGGTCTCGATATCGAGCGAGACCAGGCGCAACTTGGGCCGGTAGCACTCCGACGGCTTCATCTGGGCATTGCGCAGCGCGCCGCCGGGGTCCGGCTCGCCGTCGAACCAGACCGGGGCGGTGATGAAGCGCTCCATCAGGTAGCGTTCGGGCGGGCGGATATCGGCTTCGTAGACATCCACGCCGGCGTCGCGCAATGAGCGGCTGAGCTGGATCAGTTGCCGATGCTGGCGGCAGTACAGGCCCAGTACGGGCCGGCGCTGGAAATCCTGGAGCTTGAGCGGGCGCAGCTCGACCTCGCGCTCGCGGCGCAGCAGCGCCTCGGCACGCTCGCGCTGCGACTCGGGGATAAACGCGACTGACGGCTGACAGGACAGGTGCAGGTGGCGCGGACCATCATCGGTCGCCAGCCAGAATTCGACTTCGGTGCCGGCCGGCGTATCGCGCCAATGTCGGGTCAGGATGAAACCCTGCTGAAGTGCCACGTTAGGTACATTGGGAAACGGCTACCGGTCGGGATTCTAGCCGATGGGCCAGGCGCGTGAGCCGCGTAAGCCACCCCGCGGCATCTTCGGCTCACGCAAAACGGTCGTGCAGGATAGCGGCGGTCAATTCGCGCTTCTTCCAGTACATATGGTGGATACGCTGCTGCAATTTGCCCAGCACCATGGGGTCGAGGCTGCCATAGGTCAGCAGCACGGCAGGCTGCGAGCCATCGCCCTCCTCATGTTCGAGGCTGTCGAACGGAGGAAACCCGTACTTTTCCAGGAAGGCCGCGATTTCCTCGTCCGAGGTGCCAGGTTCGATGTTGCCTAGCAGCAAACGACTCATGATGGTCTCTCCCAGTCGATGGAGGAGCGGCCCTGCCCCAGCCCCCTTTGCGGTTGGCACTGAGACGCCCTACCTTAATTCTAGGATGGGCTTTTGCCCTGCCGTGCCGCCTCGATCGCGGCGATATCAATCTTTTTCATCGTCATCATGGCGTCGAATGCGCGCTTGGCCGCCGCACGGTCGGGGTCGGTTATCGCCGCGCTGAGCGCGCGCGGGGTGATCTGCCATGACAGTCCCCAGCGGTCCTTGCACCAGCCGCATTCGCTTTCCTGGCCGCCATTGCCGACGATCGCATTCCACAAGCGGTCGGTTTCGGCCTGGTCGTCCGTCGCAATCTGAAAAGAGAAGGCCTCGTTGTGCTTGAAATGCGGGCCGCCGTTCAGCCCGAGGCAGGGAATGCCGGCGACGGTGAACTCGACCGTCAGGACATCGCCCTGCTTGCCGTCGGGATAGTCGCCCGGCGCACGGTGGACGGCGCTGACTGCGCTGTCGGGGAATGTCCCGGCATAGAAGTTTGCGGCATCAAGGGCGTCGCGGTCGTACCACAAGCAGATCGTGTTCTTGCTTTGCATGATGTGTCTCCTGGAAAGTCGAGCACCGGGAATCCGCCACCGGGACTCCAATGTCTCATATTCCGGTGGCGGGCGCAGGCCGCGCAAAGGGCGAGCTGAGGAGCCGCCGGCGGCCTCTGTCCAAGGGGCGTCGCCGCTGCCCGGCGCCAGTGCCGACTATGCCAGGCTGGTGCGCTTCGAGACCCAGCGCCGGGGCGAGTTGATCAGCAAGGCGAACATCGCGCTGGGCTGATGCCGCAGGACTTCTCGCGTCTCACTGGGCCTCCGCCGCGCGCACGAAGGCGTCGCGCGCGGTGATCCGCTTGACGTAGTCCTGGATGCACGCGCTCTCGCTGATGCGCGGCGCACCGAATCGGCCCGCCCATGCCAGCGAGGCACCGAGATAGATGTCCGCCGCGCTGAAGGTCGCGCCGAGCACGAAGGGGCCGGGCGTCAGGGCTTGCTCGATGGCGTCGATCACATCGTCATAGTCGCCCCAGCCGACCGCCTGCTTCGGCAGCGGCGCCTCTTTGCGCATCATCCGGTCAGTCAGCGCGGGTTCGAAGCAACTGCCGCAGAAGAACAGCCACCGCAGCACCGTGCCGCGCGCGGACGAGCCTGCAGGCGGCATCAACCCGGCCTGCGGAAAGGCATCCGCCAGCCAGGCGATGATCGCGCCGTTCTCGGTCAGGACCGTGCCGTCATGCAAGACCAGCGTTGGAATCTTCCCCATCGGGTTGACCGCCAGGAACTCCGGCGCGCGGCTCTCGCCCTTGGTGAAATCGATGTGCTGCAGCTTGTACTCAGCCCCGACCTCCTCCAGCATCCAGCGCGCCACCGAGGCGCGGCTCTGGGGGTTGTAGTAGAGCGTCATGGTCATACTGTCCTCCTGCCGCGTTCGGCCGTGTGGTTTCGACCGCCGCAGGATAGCATCCGCCGGCTGCCACGAACCGCTTCCGTTGTGGAAGCCCTCACCCGGCCCGCTCGACCGCCCGCGCGAGCCGTGCGACGCCCTCCCCGATCTGCGCCAGGTTCGTGCTCGCGAACGACAGCCGGAATGTGGCGCGCTGGCGCTGCTCCACATAGAATCCGGCACCCGGCACGAACAGCACCTTTTCCGCGATCGCGTGCGGCAGCAGTGCGGCAGCATCGTCGATGCCATCCAGCGCGGCCCAGAGGAACATCCCTCCCGCCGGCAATGCGAAACGGATGCGGTCACCAAAGGCCTGGCCCAGCGCCGCCGCCAGCTGGTCGCGCTTGTCGCGATAGGCTGCGACTTCCCGCGCGACCTGTGCCGGCAGCCGGCCCGCTTCCAGATACTGGGCCGCGGCCAGCTGGATCCATGGCGGCGTGCACAGGTCGGATACCTGCTTGGCAATCACCGCGCGGCGCACGATCTCGGGCGCGGCGACCATCCAGCCGATCCTCAGGCCGGGGGCCAGCGTCTTCGACAGGCTGGCCAGATGCACCAGCCACGGCCGCGCCTCGGGGACCGACGCGCACAGCGCCAGCAGCGAAGGCGGCGGCGCGCCATCGAAGCTGAGCGCCCCGTAGGGATCGTCCTCGACCAGCACCACGCGGTGCCGTGCCACCAGCTTCAGCAGCTGCAGCCGTCGTGCGGGCGACAGCGTGGCGCCGGTGGGGTTGGCGAAGGTCGGCACCGTATAGATCAGCCGGGGGCGCAACGACGGGTCGGCCAGCATGGCTTCGAGTGCAGCCACGTCCATGCCGTCGTGATCAGATGGCACGCCGCGTACGTCGGCGCCGGCCAGCCGCAAGGCCTGCAGCGTCGCGGAATAGGTCGGCTCCTCGACCAGCACCACGCTGCCGGGCTCGACCAGCGCGCGCGCGAGGAAATCGAAGCCCTGCTGCGAGCCGCTGGTCACGAGCAGTTCGTCCTGGGCCACGGGCGCGCCGCGCCCGGCCATCAACGACACGAGCACCTGGCGCAGCGCCGGCGCGCCTTCGGTGGCGCCGTACTGCAGGCATTCGGCGGGCCGCTCGCGCAGCGCCGCCGCCGAGGCCGCGCCAATGCCGTCGACATCGAACAGCGCGGCGGACGGGTAGCCGCCGGCGAAAGAGATCATCCCGGGGTCGGACAGGTACTTGAACAGTTCCCGGATCGGAGAGCCAGCCGGGTTGCGCAGCGCGGGGACGAAGGGATAAGCGGCGTCGGAAGTCATGAGCGGATGCAGAACGTGCTGGACATGGGCGTGCTTCAGTCCACCGAAGCACCGGACAGGCGAACGATCTCGCCCCACTTCTGGCGGTCCTTCTTCAGCACGTCGGCAAATGCCTCCGGCGAGCTGGGCGCCGGTTCCGCGCCCAGCTCGCGCATTTTCGCCTGCACGCCTGGCTCGTTGAGCACGCGCGTCAGGTCCTGGCTGATCTTCTGCGCCACCGCCGTGGGCACCCCGCGCGGCGCAAGCAGGCCGAACCAAGGGCTGGCATCAAAGCCGGGGACGGGGCCCGCGGCGGCGACCGTCGGCACATTCGGAAGCGCCGACGAGCGCGCCGGCGTGGTCACGGCCAGCGGCTTGAGCTTGCCCGAGCGGATAAACGGCAGCGACGCCGGCAGGTTGTCGAACATCACGTCGACGCTGCCGCCCATCAGGTCGGCGATGGCCGGGCTGCTGCCCTTGTAGGCGACGTGGCTCATCTCCGTGCTGGTCATGCGCTGGAACAGCTCGCCCGCGAGGTGCGTGGACGTGCCATTTCCGGCCGACGCCATGTTGACGCGCTTGGGATTGGCTTTCAGGTAGGCGATGAACTCGGGCAGCGTCTGCACGCGCGCGCGTTCCGCAAACGCCGGCGACAGCACCACCACGTTGGGTACGCGCGCCACCATGGCGACCGGCGCGAAGTCGGCGTCGGCATCATAGGGCAGCTTCTTGTACAAGGCCGGGTTGATGCCGAACTCGCCCACCGAGCCCATCAGCAGGGTGTAGCCGTCCGCCGTGGACTTGGCGGCCGTGCCGGTGCCGACGATGCCGCCCGCGCCGGGGCGGTTGTCGACCACCACCGACTGCTTCCATTGCGTGGCCAGTTGCTCGCCGATCAGCCGGGCCACCATGTCGGTGGTGCCGCCCGGCGGGTACGGCACGATGATGCGCACCGGCTTGGCCGGGAACTCGAGCGCGCCGGCGATGCCGGGCATGGTCGCGCCGAATGCAAGGGTGCCGGCGGCGAGCGCGCTGAACAAGTGTTTCATGCAGTCTCCTGTCTACCTGATGGTTGTCGTTATGAGGTTGTCGTGATGACGATGCCGGGAGGAGGCGGCAACGCAAGGATCGAATGATTTCTCATCAACTCCAAGCTTTCAAGCGAGATTTCCGTATAGGATGATGACCTAAAATCATCAACCCAGCCCTTCCCCGATGCGGCAACGACTTCCCAGCCTGTCCAGCCTGCGCGCCTTCGAGGCCGCCGCGCTGCACCTGAACCTGCGCCGCGCGGCGGCGGACCTGTTTATCACCGAGAGCGCGGTGTCGCGCCAGATTGCGTCGCTGGAAGCGCTGCTGGGCGTGCAGCTGTTCCACCGCGCCAACCAGCGCATCACGCTGACGGCGGCCGGCACGCTCTACAGCGGACAGGTGCGGGAGTTGCTGCGCAAGCTGCAGCGCGACACGCTCGACCTGATGGCGCACGAGGGCGCGGGCGGCACCGTCGAGCTGGCCTGCGTGCCCACGCTGGCGGTCGAGTGGCTGATTCCGCGGCTGCCGGCCTTCTATGCGCGGCATCCGGGGATCGTGGTCAATATCAGCGCGCAGTCAGACATCTTCCTGTTCGACGGCACCCCCTACGACGCGGCGATTCACTTTGGCGAGGCGGTCTATCCCGGCGCGCGTGCCGACCGGATGTTCGACGAAGAATCGGTGGCGGTCTGCCATCCGGACTTCTTCGGCGGCAGAAAGCGGATCAGCCCACATGACATCGCCCGGTCGCCGCTGCTGCACCTCGCCACACGCATTCTCGGCTGGAAGCAATGGATGGAAGCGGCCGGCATCGACGACGTCAACGCCATGCGCGGCGCACGCTTCGACCACCATTCCATGGTCATCGCCGCCGCACGCGCCAGGCTGGGCGTTGGCCTGGTGCCGCGCTTCCTCGTGGGGGAATACCTGGCAAACCGCCAGCTGGTCATGCCCGTCGCCCATTCGCAGCGCTCCACGAGCGCGTATCACCTGGTCTCGCCGGATACCCGGCCGATGAGCGAGGCGATGCAGCGGCTGCGCGAGTGGCTGCTGGAAGCCGCGGGCGAATTTGCGACAAGGCAGTCCGCGACTGCGGACGATGCGGGCAAGTAGCCAGCCGACTCACGCCGCAACTCACACCACCATTTCCAGCCCCGGCGTCGGCCGGCGTTCCAGCAATGCGGCCAGCCTGCGCAGCGCGGCCGATAGTTGCGCGCGGTCCTCCACGCCACCGAGCGAGATGCGGATGGCAGTCGGCGCGTTGGGCCCCTCCCAGAACGCGTCGGACGGCGTCACGCGCAGGTCCTCCGCCAGCGCGGCCCGGGTGAGCTGCTGCGCCGACCAGTGCTCCGGCAAGCGGTGCCATGCGTGGATGGCGCTGGGCGGGAGCTGGCCGATCCCGCTCAGCCACCGGCTTGCCAGCGCGCATCTGGCCAACGCTTCGGTCCTGATGCCGTCGAGCAGATGCATGGCCGAGCCATCGTGGATCCATTGGGTCGCCAGGGCGGCGGTCATCGGTGCCGCCATCAGCGCGAAGGCCCGCAGGGATGCCAGCAGATCGTCGCCGCGCCTGCCCTCCGGCAGCATGACATACGCGGTCCGCAGCCCCGGACTGAGGGTCTTGGACAGGGTCGAGACATAGTACGTGCGCTCGGGAGCGAAGCTGGACAGCGGCGGCGGCGCTGACGGCGTCAGCAGCCAGTAGGGATCATCCTCCAGCAAGGTGACATCACAGTGCGCCGCGGCCCTGGCGATAGCCTCCCGGCGTGAAGCCGGCATGGTGTGCGTAGTTGGATTCTGGGCGGTCGGATTGAGGTATGCCAGCGTGGCACCGTCGGCACGGGCCGCCTCGAGGGCGTCGGGGAGCATCCCGTCGGCGTCGACCGGCGCGATGATCACGCGCCGCCCGAGCTGTGCCGCAGCCGCGCGAATGCCTGGGTAGGCCAGCGGCTCACTCACGATCGCATCGCCAGGCCGGGTCCGGGCCAGGATCACGGCGGCCAGCGCAGCCTGGGCGCCCGGGCACACCACGAGCCGCGCAGTAGCGACCTGCCCGAATATCTGCGCGAGCCAGAGGGTGCCGGCCGACCGGTCGGCAGCACTGCCGCCGCCGAGCTGGTAGGTCATCAGCAGGTGCGGGTCGCTGTGCAGCAGCACCTGCGACAGGCCGCGCCGCAACAGGTCCTGGAAATCCAGCCCCGCCGGTGGCGGCGGCACGTTCATGCTCATGTCGATCACCCGCGCCAGCTCCGCCCGCGGCGCGGCAATGAAAGTGCCGAGGGCCCCGCGGGCATCGATCAGATGCCGCCGCTTGGCCTCGTTGTAGGCACGCGTCACGGTGGTCAGGTCCACGCGGAGGGACTTGGCCAGGCTGCGCTGCGGCGGCACGCGGTCGCCGGCTACCAGGCGGCCTTCGCCGATCGCCCGCTCGATGAAATCCACGATCTGCAAGTAGCGCGCGCCGCCACCTGTTGTGATCTCAAGATCCCATTTGGCACTGGCTTCGGCGCGGATATCGGTTCCTTGCATGGATTTCGCCCGGTAGATTTCTTCGATGTATGGGTTTTGTCTTGCATTAGCATGCCAGACATCACCGAAGGAATCCATACAAACCACGCCCGCGCGGGGCTGAGCCAGCACTTGAATCGGAGCGCGTGGCCGGGAGCCTTCGGTGATCCGTAACCAAGGTGTCCGAAATGCTCAAACCTATTGCCGGGCCGGCAGACAAGAATCGACAAGGCCCGCTCCCCCGCCCGTCCCCCGGCCCGCAGCGCCGTCTTCCCACACTGTTGCTGAGCGCCTGCCTGAGCGCGCTGCTGAGCGGCTGCAACCTGGAACTGCTCAACCCCAAGGGCAGCATCGGGGAACAGGAGAAGTCACTGATCCTGATCTCCCTGTTCGTCATGCTGATGGTCGTCATCCCCGTGATCGTCCTGACCCTGTGGTTCGCGTGGCGCTACCGCGAAACCAATACGAGCGCCACCTATGCCCCCAAATGGGCGCACTCCACCAGGATCGAGGTCGTGGTCTGGGGCATTCCCTGCGTCATCGTGGCCTGCCTGGCCGTGCTGATCTGGGATTCGACGCACAAGCTCGATCCCTATCGGCCGCTGGAATCGCAGGTCAAGCCGGTCCAGGTCGATGTGATCGCGCTGAACTGGAAATGGCTGTTCATTTATCCGGAATACGGCGTCGCGTCGCTGAACCAGCTTGCGATCCCGGTCGGCACGCCGGTCAATTTCCGGCTGACCGCGGAATCGATGATGAACTCGTTCTTCATCCCGCAGCTCGGCAGCATGGTCTACACCATGGCGGGGATGCAGACGCGCCTGCACCTGATCGCCGACACGCCGGGCGTCTATCTCGGCCAGTCCGCTGCCTACAGCGGCCCCGGTTTCTCGGACATGCACTTCAAGACCCTGGCCACCTCGCGCGAGGAGTTCGATGCCTGGATCCAGGCTGCCCGCGCTTCGTCCCAGGCGCTCGACCTGAAGACCTACCGCACGCTTGAACTGCCCAGCAGCAAGGATCCCGTGACGCTTTACGCCGCCGTCGCGCCGAAGCTGTTCGACCAGGTCGTCGACAAATACATGCTGGAAAACGGCCAGATCTGCCGCGCGGACACCCCGGAATCTCTGCAGGCCTTCCAGCGCGTCCCGACGGCGCCCGCTGGCCGCATGGAGCAATAAGAATGCTTGGAAAACTCAACCTGGACGCCATCCCTCTCCATGAGCCGATCATCATGGGGACGCTGGCCGTCGTGATCGTGCTGGGCATCGCGCTGATGGGCGCCATTACGTACTACGGCAAATGGAAATACCTGTGGAACGAATGGATCTGCTCGGTCGACCACAAGAAGGTCGGCGTGATGTACATCATCCTGGCGCTGGTGATGCTGCTGCGCGGCTTTGCCGACGCCATCATGATGCGCGCCCAGCAGGCGATCGCCTATGGCGATGCCGCGGGCTACCTGCCGCCGCACCACTACGACCAGATCTTCACGGCGCACGGCGTGATCATGATCTTCTTTGTCGCGACGCCGCTGGTGCTCGGGCTGATGAACGTGATCGTGCCGCTGCAGATCGGCGCGCGCGACGTCGCCTTCCCGTTCGTCAATTCGCTGAGCTTCTGGATGTCGGCAATGGGCGCGGTGCTGGTGATGATGTCGATGTTCGTCGGCGACTTCGCGGCCACCGGCTGGGTCGCCTACCCGCCGCTGTCCGAGCTCGGCTACAGCCCCACGTCAGGGGTTGACTACTACATCTGGTCACTGCAGATATCCGGGCTTGGCACCACCCTGACGGGCATCAACTTCATCGTCACGATCCTGCGCATGCGCGCGCCGGGCCTGAACCTGATGAAGATGCCGGTCTTCACCTGGACCGCGCTGATCACCAACATCCTGATCGTGGCGATCTTCCCGGTCCTGACCGCCACGCTGGCCCTGCTCACCGCCGACCGCTACCTCGGCATGCACTTCTTCACCAACGAGCTCGGCGGCAACGCCATGATGTACGTGAACCTGATCTGGATCTGGGGCCACCCGGAGGTCTACGTGCTGATCCTGCCGGCGTTCGGCGCCTTCTCCGAGATCATCGCCACGTTCTCGCGCAAGCCCCTGTTCGGCTACAAGTCGATGGTGTACGCCACCTCCTCGATCGGCGTGCTGTCGTTCTTCGTCTGGCTGCACCACTTCTTCACCATGGGCTCGGGCGCGAACGTCAATGCCTTCTTCGGCATCATGACCTCGATCATCTCGATCCCGACCGGCGTGAAGCTGTTCAACTGGCTGTTCACCATGTACCGGGGCCGGATCCGCTTCCATACCTCGACCATGTGGACCATCGGCTTTATGGTGACGTTCGCGGTCGGCGGCATGACCGGCGTGCTGCTCGCCATTCCCGGGGCCGACTTTGTCCTGCACAACAGCCTGTTCCTGGTTGCGCATTTCCATAACGTCATCATCGGCGGCGTGCTCTTCGGCTGCCTGGCCGCAATCACTTTCTGGTTCCCGAAGGTGTTCGGCTTCACGCTCAATGAGTTCTGGGGCAAGGTGTCGTTCTGGTGCTGGCTGGCCGGCTTCTTCCTGGCCTTCATGCCGCTCTACGTACTGGGCTTCAAGGGCATGACCCGCCGGATGAACCACTATGCCAACGTCGACTGGCATCCCTACCTGGTGGTGGCGCTGGTCGGTGCCTTCGTCATCGGCGCCGGCATCCTGGCGATGTTGGTGCAGTTCGCGGTCAGTATCCGCGACCGCAAGCAGAACCGCGACCTGACTGGCGATCCGTGGGATGGCCGCAGCCTGGAGTGGTCGACGGCCTCGCCCGCGCCGTTCTACAACTTCGCCCACGTGCCGCATATCACCTCGCTGGAACAGCACTGGGACGACAAGGAAGCCGGGCGCGCATGGCGCCAGCCGGCCCGCTACGAAGACATCCACATGCCCCGCAACACCTCGGCAGGCTTCATCGTGTCGGCGTTCGGGCTGCTGTGCTGCTTCGCGCTGGTCTGGCACATGTGGCTGGTCGCCGTCGCCGGCCTGGTCGGCGCCATCGCGACCTTCGTCGTGCGCAGCTATGACCGCGACGTCGACTATTACGTGCCGGCCGCCGAAGTCGAGCGCATCGAGCGCGCGCGCTTTGCACAACTGCAGGAAGCTGCCTGACCATGAACCCGACTCTCTCCCCCACCCTGCATCATCCCGGGCACGAGGCGGCCCACGACGCGGCGCACCACCATCACGAAGCCGGCGCGCACACGCCGCTGGGGTTCTGGCTTTACCTGATGAGCGACTGCCTGATCTTCGCGGTGCTGTTCGCCACCTTCGGCGTGCTGTCCGGCAACACTGCCGGCGGCCCCGGCGGGCGGCAACTGTTCGAGCTGCCGTTCGTGTTCGCCGAGACCATGGTGCTGCTGCTGAGCAGCTATACCTTCGGCCTGGCCATGCTCAGGCAGGGCACTGACGACGCGCCGCGGATGATCCGCTGGCTGGCGGTGACCTTCGCGCTCGGCGCACTGTTCATCGCCATGGAGGTCTACGAGTTCGCGCACCTGCTGCACCAGGGCGCGGGCCCCGGCGTCAGCGCCTACCTGTCGGCCTTCTTCACGCTGGTCGGCACGCACGGGCTGCATGTCACGTCTGGCCTGCTGTGGCTGGCGGTGATGATCCACCAGATCCGGCATTTCGGGCTGGACGACATCGTGCGCCGCCGCCTGGCCTGCCTGAGCCTGTTCTGGCACTTCCTGGACCTGGTCTGGATCTGTGTCTTCACCTTTGTCTACCTGCGGGAGTTCGCTTGATGAAGCCGTCCCATCTACATTCCGTGCACGCGGACCAGCCGGCCGCGCACGGCAGCGTGCGCAGCTACACCATCGGACTGCTGCTGTCGGTCGCGCTGACGATGGCGTCGTTTGCGGCAGTGATGACCGGATCCCTGTCAACGCAGGCAGCGATCGCGCTGGTTGTCGGCCTTTGTGTCGCGCAACTGCTGGTGCAGCTGGTGTACTTCCTGCACCTGGGCACCGGTCCCGGCCAGCGCGGCAACACCGCCATCTTTGCCTGTACCGGCTTCCTGATCGTCATCGTCGTGGCCGGCTCGCTGTGGGTGATGCACAACGCCGATATCAACATGATGCCGACCGACATGTCCATCGAACGGGCCCGGGCAAAAGACTAGCGCTCGCGCGCAAGGAGGCTTTCCACCATGTATGTCTATGACGCCATTGACCAGAAGCTCGTCGACGAACGGGTCGTGCAGTTCGCCGACCAGACCCGCCGCTTCCTGAGCGGCCAGCTCACCGAGGATGAGTTCCGCGTGCTGCGGCTGCAGAACGGCCTCTATATCCAGCGCCATGCGCCGATGCTGCGCGTGGCGATTCCGTACGGCATGCTGGCGTCCCGGCAATTGCGCAAGCTCGCGGAGATCGCGCGCCGCTGGGATCGCGGCTACGGGCATTTCAGCACGCGCCAGAACCTGCAGTTCAACTGGCCGCGGCTCGAGGATGCCCCTGCCATTCTCGCCGAGCTGGCCACGGTGCAGATGCACGCGATCCAGACCAGCGGCAACTGCATCCGCAATACCACCACCGACCACTTTGCCGGCATTGCTCCCGACGAACTGGTGAACCCCCTGGTGTGGTGCGAGATCGTCAGGCAATGGTCGATGCTGCATCCCGAGTTCGCCTTCCTGCCGCGCAAGTTCAAGATTGCCATCAGTGGCGCGCAGACGGACCGGGCCGCGGTCGGCGTCCATGACATCGGGCTCCAGGCGGTTGAACAGGACGGCCAGGCCGGCTTCAAGGTCTGGGTCGGTGGCGGCATGGGCCGCACGCCGATGGTGGGCAAGCTGATCAACCCCTTCGTCCCCTGGCAGGACCTGCTGACCTACCTGCAGGCCACACTGCGCGTCTACAACCTGCACGGCCGCCGCGACAACAAGTACAAGGCGCGCATCAAGATCCTGGTAAAGGACCTGACCCCGGAGGTGTTCCGGGCGCAGGTGGACGAGCAGTGGCAACGCATCCGCGGGGGCCCGGACACCGTGTCCGAGGGCTTTGTCGCGTCCATCGCCGAGCGCTTCACGATCCCGCCGTATGAAGCCGCGGCCGCCGACGAGCCGGACCAGTCAGCCGACCTGGCCAAGACCGACCGCGCCTTCCGCCTCTGGCTGAAAAGCAATGTGCACCGGCACCGGGTGCCTGGCTACGCCGCCGTCACGGCATCGCTGAAAGCCGCGGGCCAGGCGCCCGGCGACATCACTGCCGAGCAGATGGAAATCATGGCCGACCTGGCCGAGCGCCACGGCTTCGGCGAGCTGCGCGTGTCGCATGAGCAGAACCTGATCCTCGCCGATGTCCGCCGCAGCGGGCTGCACGCCTTGTGGCAGGCGCTGGACGCCGCCGGGCTGGCCACGCCAAACGTCGGCCTGATCACCAACATCATCGCCTGCCCCGGGGGCGACTTCTGCTCGCTGGCCAATGCGGTCTCGATCCCGCTTGCGCAGGCCATCCAGGAGCGCTTCGACGACCTCGACCATGTGCACGACATCGGCGAACTGGACCTGAACATCTCCGGCTGCATCAACTCCTGCGGCCACCACCATATCGGCCACATCGGCATCCTCGGCGTCGACAAGGCCGGCGAGGCCTGGTACCAGATCACCATCGGCGGCCGGCAGAACGGCGCCGACGGCCTGGGCCGCCCGGATGGCGTGGCGGCCGGCGGCGCGGCCATCGGCCGCATCATCGGGCCGTCCTTTGCACAGGAGCAGGTTCCGGATGTGGTGGAGCGGCTGATCGAGACCTATTTGCTGCATCGGGACAGCGAAGCCGAACGCTTTGTCGACGTGGTTGGCCGAATCGGCATAGAACCCTTCCAGCGCGCCGTGTACCCGGACTCTGACAGCGGCGCGCGGCGAGCTCGCCAGGAGGCGGCGAATGCCTGACCATGACCATTTAGCCGGGCAGGACCGGCGCAACGTCATCCGTGACGGACAACTGGTCGCGGATAGCTGGCTCGCTCACATCGGGGATGCGCAAGACGCCGACAACACCTGCCCCCCCGACGAGCCCGGCTACCTGGTGACACTGGAGAACTGGACCACCCACCGCCAGCGGTATCGGCTTCGACAGTATCCGCTCGCGGTCTACCTGTCGCCGGATGCGGAGCCCCAGACCCTGCTGGAACCCGGTGCCACGGCCGTCGATCCGACAGGCATCGCGATGATTGCCATCGATTTCCCGGTCTACACGGATGGTCGTGGCTATTCGATCGCACAGCTGCTCCGGCACCAGCTAGGCTGGACCGGAGAGCTGCGCGCCGTGGGTGACGTGATGATCGACACCGTGCACTACCTGGCACGTTGCGGCTTCAACAGCTTTGCGCTCAAGCCCGGGCACGACCCGGCAGCGGCATTGCGCGCGCTGGCCACGTTCTCGTCGTCGTACCAGCGCAGCTATGGACCCGCAAGCCGATAGCAAGCGCCGCCGGGCGCCGATACGAAACATACCCGTCCAGCCCTGCGCAAGGCCTGATAGCTTGTGGTCCGCTGTCGCCGAACTCTCGGGCAAGCAGCTGCATACGATTATCGATATCGCACAGCGCTCACCAAAGGCGACGACGGATATGGCTTCGTTCAGGGCGCGCATTCTCGGTGTTTTCGGAAACGTCGCCGGTTTTGACATCACACCGCCTTCGGAGTCCATGCTGCAAGAGCTCTGGGAAAGGTATCGCTCGACACTCTCCTCGTTCTAGCAGCGCGGATCACTCGAAAGATCGGCCCGGCCCGGAGCGATGCCGCACGTTCAAAAATTGGCTTCGATGGCCTTCCTGGCGCCCTCTGGCACCTCGTTCGGTATGACGCGGTGCGCAAGTATGGCGTAGCTCCGGGCAGCCGCCACTGCAGTGGGATCCACAAGCCGCTTCGGGCCGCCCAGCCACGCAAAATGATCTTTTCCATCGTCACTACTGAACCACGCGAAGTCGCCGATGGCGTCCAGGCCGCGCTTCACCAGCTTCAGCAGCGCCAGGGCTTCCTCTGAAACACCCAGGTGCCGCCCTGTGTCATGAATGACCGTGGCCAGGTTGCGGAGCTTGTTGGTCGGGGTGGCCTCGTCGTTTGCCTCGTCAGGTAACAGCTCGACGACCAGAATCCCCCTGTGCGCGGTGATGCGTGCGTGCTGCATGGTTCCTCCCAACTGATGGCTGCCGGCTTGCGACCTTACGCATTGACCTAGCAAGTTCTTGGCCAGGTCATGCCAAAAGTGCAGCTTACAGGCCGCTTATGACACTGCGCCCTCATTTGGCCGCGGGAGCGGCAGTGGGCGCCGGTGCGCCGCCAAATGGTCTAGTGTTGGTACCGCCCCGCCACTTCCCGTGGACTGTTGGACCGCAGGCGACTCGCGAGGCCCAATCGCACCTGCACAATCCGCCACTCCCATGGCAAGACGCTGCCCTATCCTTGCTATGGGAGGCTCAGCGCGGCAGTCCAGCCGTCGAGCACAGGAATAGGCTGTTGGTCAATCCAGGCGGGAGGGCGGCATGCGCGCGTTGGTCTTCTGCTCTGTGCAGTTCCTGTTGGCGGTGACATGGACCCTCTATGTGGCCTTCCTGCCCCAGCTGGCCGCGCAGGCCGGCATCGCGCGCGCGCACGTCGCCTTGATCCTGCTGATGGACCAGTTGATCTTTGTCGCCATGGATTTCACGGTGGGCGTCGCGGCCGACCGTGTCGCCAACGCGATGCGCAGGCTGGGAGGCTGGATGCTGGGGCTGTCGGTCATCTCCGCACTGGCTTTCGTGCTGCTGCCCCGGGCAACTTCACCAGCGCTGCTGCTGGGCCTGACCGCGCTCTGGGCAGCCACCTCTTCGGCGTTGCGGGCGCCGCCCATGGTAATCATTGCCCGGCGGCTGCCGGCGACCGCGTCGTCGTTCCTGGTGGGATGCTCGCTGCTCGGCGTCGGCCTTGCCGGAGCCGTGGCGCCGCTGCTGACGGCCCGGCTGCGCGATGCGTCGCCCATGCTGCCGTTCCTGGCCGCAAGCGTGGGGCTGGTGGTGGCCGTGGCCGCGCTGCGATGGATCGAATCCGGCCCGGCGCGCCACGATGCCGACGCCGCGCCGGCAGCCGGCGTTGCGCTCAAGCGCGTCTGGCTGCTGTTTGCCGCGGTCTGGGTGCTTGCGCTCGGCTTCCAGATCCACACCACCGTCAACTCCGCGCCGGCGTACCTGCGCTTTGTCACGGCTGCCGAGCTGGAGCGCGTGACGCCGGTGTTCTGGATTAGCTTCGCGCTGGGCACGCTGCTGCCCGCGACGTCGTTGCTGCGGCGCTATCCGCCCTATACGCTGCTGTTGACCGCCGCGGCCCTTGGCGCCCTGTCGTTGTTCGGCTTCACAGTTGCGGGCTCGCTCGGGGCCATCCTCGCCGTGCAGTGTCTTGCCGGCGGCCTGTGGGGAATCATGTTCGCCGCGACGGCCAGTGCGGCGCTCGACGCCGGTCACGTCGGCCGCGAAGGGATGTACACCGGGCTGGTATTTGCCGCTTTGGCGGTTGCCGCGTTCATGCGCATTGCCCTGGTGTCGTCGGGCGCCAGCAAGACCCCCGTGCTGGCAAACCTGCTGCCATGGCTTCCGGCCGTGGCCTGGAGTGCCGGTGCCTTGCTGCTGGCGGCTTTCCTGTCGGGGAACCTGAGCTGCCTGATGACGCGCAGACAGGTGCTGCACCCGCATCCGTGAACTGATCCCTTGAGCTATATCCGACCTACTCGGAAATTGGAGACTACTGTCCTGCTTAAGGCTGACTGAAATCAATCGGCCTTCGAACAAGCCCTGTGCTTGCCCGTTCCCAAGGAGCGCGCCATGTCCACCCAACTTGCCGTATGGCATGCCGAGCACCTCAATTTCTCTCGTCTGCTCGACCTACTGGAAGAGCAGGTATGCGTATTCCACCAGGGAGGGAGACGCTATAAGTTCGCGAGCGGCGCTGGAGGCAGCCGCAGTCATGTACCTTGTGTACTACCGTAACCATCTCTACCGAGGAGAGACAGGCAATGCCGCGCGCTGCCCAGTTGCTGACACAAGAGGACTGGGCAGCTATTGCCGACGCGGCTCCCGAAAGCTCTGATCCTGTGTTCGGGGAAGAAGTGCAAGCGCGCTTCGCGACACTACGCAAGCAGATCGCGGCTGAGGCGAGCTTATCCACGCAGCAGCAGTGCTGCGCCTAATCCGAAAACAAGCCGACGAACTGGTCGCGCAGCCACTGATTCGCCGGATCGCGATGATACCGGGCATGCCAGAACAGGTTGATCTGGATTTCCGGCAACGCGAACGGATGCTTGACGTACCTGAGCCCGAAGTACCTGGCGCATCGCTCCGCAAACGTCAAGGTCACCGTGGCGACCAGGTCGGTGGTGGCGATGATGTCCGCCAGTGCGACGAAATGGGGGACACGCAGCCGGATCTTGCGCTGTACGCCGTGCTGGGCGAGGATCTCGTCGACCCGGGCATGCCCCGTCCCCGCCGCCGTGACCACGATGTGCTCCGCCGCCTCGAAGGCGCGCATGCTGACCGTCTTCTTGTCCATGGCATGACCGGGCCGGAACAGGCAAACGTATCGCTGGCGAAATAGCCGCCGTTGAAAGAACGTCGTGCCGAGTTCAGGAAGATGGCCAACCGCCAGGTCGATCTTTCCCTGGCTCATCTCCGCCGCCAGGTCCACTGCCGTATTACGCACTGTCGTTACCGTGACACCCGGGGCGCGGTCGCCAAGCGCGCCCATTAGCGGCGGGATGAAGTGCACCTCGCCGATATCCGTCATGGCGATCCGGAATGCGCGCACGCTGCGCAGCGGATCGAACGACACCTTGTGGCTGAGCGCCGCCTGCAGCGACTCCAGCGCATAGGCAACCGGTTCCGCCAGTTCCTCGGCAAGGGGTGTCGGCAGCATGCCCTTGCTGCTTCGTACAAACAGCGGGTCGCCGAACAAGGTGCGCAAGCGGGCCAGCGCATTGCTGACCGCGGGCTGGCTCAGATTCAGGGTCTTCGCGGCACCGGAAACGGTGCCCTGCCGCAGCAGGTTATCGAACACGACCAGCAGGTTCAGATCGACGTCCTTGAGCTCCATGGTGCCGTCTCTTATTGATTTTATGAATATTCATTATAGCCAGAATTCTATTGGTTAATTTTCCTCCGTGCACCATGATCCTTCCCATACGAAGAGACATAGCCGGAGACAAGCATGGCAATCTCCCCGCAAGCCGGCCCGGTGTGGGCCGACGACAGCATCAGCCGCATCCCGTTCCGCGTGTATACGGATGCACAGCTATACCAGCGTGAACTCGAACGCTGCTTCTACCGCGGTCATTGGAACTACGTCGGGCTCGAGGCGGAGATCCCGAATCCCGGTGACTTCAAGCGCACCACGCTTGGCGAGCGTTCCGTGATCCTGGTGCGCGACCAGGACGGCGAGATCAACGTCGTCGAAAACGTGTGCGCCCATCGCGGCATGAAGTTCTGCCGGGAACGCAGCGGCAACCGGAAGGACTTCCACTGCCCCTACCACCAGTGGAACTATGACCTGAAGGGCAACCTGCAAGGCGTGCCGCTGCGTCGCGGGGTCAAGCAGGACGGCAAGGTCAATGGCGGCATGCCCGCCGACTTCAGGCCGCAGGAGCACGGGCTCACGCAACTGAAGGTCGCGACACGCGGTGGTGTCGTGTTTGCCTCGTTCGACCATGAGGTTCCATCACTCGAGGAATACCTCGGGCCGGATATCCTCGGCTACTTCGACCGGCTCTTCAACGGCCGCAAGCTGAAGGTCCTCGGCTACAACAAGCAGCGCATTCCGGGCAACTGGAAGCTCATGCAGGAGAACATCAAGGACCCCTACCACCCCGGCCTGCTGCATACCTGGTTTGTCACCTTCGGCCTCTGGCGCGCCGACAACAAGGCACGCCTGGTGATGGACCCGCACTTCCGGCATGCCGCCATGGTGTCGACCCGCGGCCAGGGCGGCAAGAGCGACGTGACCTCCGGTGTATCCAGCTTCAAGGACCAGATGGCGCTGCACGACGACCGCGTCCTCGACATCGTCCACGAGCCGTGGTGGGGGGAGCCTACCGCCGTGATGATGACGGTGTTCCCGAGCGTGATCTTCCAGCAGCAGGTCAACTCGGTCTCCACGCGCCATATCCAGCCCCATGGCCCGGATTCCTTCGATTTCGTCTGGACGCACTTCGGCTTCGAGGACGACACCGAGGAGATGACGCGGCGCCGCCTGCGCCAGGCCAATCTCTTCGGCCCCGCCGGCTTCGTGTCGGCCGACGATGGCGAAGCCATCGAATGCTCGCAGGAAGGCTTCTCCCAGAAACCCTGGCATCGCGTGCTCGCCGAACTGGGCGGCAAGACCGCGGAGAACACGGACCACATGGTGACCGAAACCCTGATCCGCGGCATGTACGCCTATTGGCGCAAGATGATGGAGGTCTGACGCCATGGACTTCACTGACTACTACGCCCTGCTCTCCCTGTTCGCCGACTACACCGGCGCCGTGGACAACGGCGACTGGGACCGCTGGCCGGAATTCTTCACCGAAGACTGCCTCTACCGGGTCCAGCCCCGCGAGAACCACGAGCGTGGCCTGCCGCTGGCAACGCTCTCGCTCGAAAGCAAGGGCATGCTCAAGGACCGCATCTACGGCATTCGCGAGACCCTGTTCCACGATCCCTACTACCAGCGCCACATTGTCGGCGCGCCGCTGATCAGGGAGGCCGACGGCGACAGGATCGTGGCCGAGACCAACTACGCGGTGCTGCGCACCAAGCCGGACCAGATGACCGATGTCTACAACGTTGGCCGCTACCTCGACACCGTCGTCCGGACGCCGGCGGGCTTGCGCTTCGCCTCGCGCATCTGCGTATTCGATAGCGAGATGATCCCCAACTCGCTGATCTACCCCATCTAGCAGGAGTGATTCATGACCGAAACCTGGATCGAGGCAGCGCTGCTGTCCGACGTCCCGCAGGACGATGTCATCGCCGTGGCCGTGCAAGGCCAGGAGATCGCCTTGTACGGCGTGGACGGCGACGTCTACGCGACCGACAACATCTGCACCCATGGTCATGCGCGCCTGTGCGAAGGCTTCCTGGAGGGACATGAGATCGAGTGCCCGCTTCACCAGGGCAGGTTCGATATCCGCGACGGCGCTGCGAAGTGCGCCCCGCTGACCGAGAACATTCGCACCTACCCGGTCCGGATCGACGGCGACAAGGTGTACCTCGATCTCGGCTGAGAGGTCGCGTCACCAACCAGAGGAGACAGCCATGGATTCCGAGCGCTCAGACACCGCGACTCCCATTTCGCCAACCGCCACCATCGTCATCGTCGGTGCCGGCCAGGCTGGCGG
This sequence comes from Cupriavidus sp. FW305-26, assembly GCF_058787975.1. NCBI lineage: Bacteria > Pseudomonadati > Pseudomonadota > Betaproteobacteria > Burkholderiales > Burkholderiaceae > Cupriavidus > Cupriavidus sp. FW305-26. Next base: position 147,891 of record NZ_JBYTAH010000004.1, on the reverse strand, counting down.
CTGGGCCGCCCAGACGCTGCGCAACGAGGGCTTCACCGGTCGGCTCGTGCTGATCGGGGACGAGGCCCATCCACCGCATGAGCGGCCGCCGTTATCCAAGGCCGTGCTGGCCGGCGAGGCCGCACCCGCCAGCACGTGGCTGCTCAAGCCTGAAGCGTTCGCTGCGCTCGGGCTGGAGTGGTGGCTGGACACGCGCGTCACCCGCATAGACCGGGCCGCGAAGCGCCTGGAGATAGCCAACGGAGAGATGCTGCCTTACGACAAGCTGATCCTGTGCACCGGCGGCAGGGCCCGCGCGCTCACCGTTCCGGGCGTCGACACGGCTGCCGTGCATACATTGCGCACGATTGGCGATGCCCTGGCGCTGGCGCCGGCGTTGCGGCCCGGGCGCAGCATCGTGGTGATCGGCGGCGGCTGGATCGGCCTCGAAGTCGCCGCCACGGCACGCCGCAAAGGTGCCGAGGTCACCGTGCTCGAAGCCCAGAGCCGGCTGTGCGAGCGCACCGTGCCGCCGGAAGTCTCGGAGCACCTGCTCGGGCTGCATGCCTCGCATGGCACCCGTGTCATGCTCGGCGCCAATATCGCCGGCATCGCCCCCGGTACCGGCGGCCGGTCCGTCGTGAAGCTGGCCGATGGCAGCACGCTGGCTTGCCACGCCATCGTTGCGGGTGTCGGTCTCGTGCCGAACGACGAGCTTGCCTGGGAAGCCGGATTGGAGTGCGACGGCGGCGTGGTCGTCGACGCGGGTTGCCGCACGTCCGACCCCGACATCTTCGCCGCGGGCGACGTCGCGGTCACGCCCAACCCGTGGGCCGGCCGGCGCCTGCGGCTGGAATCCTGGCAGAACGCCCAGGAACAGGGCATTGCCGCCGCGCGCGCGGCGCTCGGTCTCGCGGTCGACTATCAGCCGCTGCCTTGGTTCTGGTCAGACCAGTACGGCATGAACCTGCAGATCCATGGCATCCCCCTTCCCTCGCACCGCGTGGTGGCGCGCGGCACGCCCGGCGCGGACAGCTTCGTGCTGTTCTACCTCGACGGCGACGTGGTCAAGGCCGCGCTAGGGTCCAACGCCGCGCGCGACCTGCGCTTCGCGCGCCGCCACATCGAGCAGTGCAAGCCGGTCAATGCCAGCCGCCTGGCCGACCCGAACGTGCCGATGTCCAGGCAGTAAGCCCAGCCATAAGAACAGACTGACCGGAGACAAGCCCCCATGCAGCAAATCGACATCCACAAGCTGGCCGACACGGCCCGCTTCAACCGCTTCCATGCGCTCGTGCTGTTCTGGTGCGCACTCATCATCATCTTCGACGGCTATGACCTCGCGGTCGTGGGCATCGCGCTGCCTTCGATCATGAAGGACCTCGGCGTCGCCCCGACCCAGGCGGGGCTCATGGTCAGCTCCGCGCTGTTCGGCATGGTGTTCGGCGCGATCTTCCTCGGCACCATGGCCGACAGGATCGGCCGCCGCTGGACGATCGCGATCTGCGTCGCCCTGTTCAGCGTCTTCACCGCTGCGGCCGGGCTGGTCAAGGACCCGCTGCTGTTCAGCATGGCCCGCTTCCTGGCCGGGCTCGGCATCGGCGGCGTGATGCCGAATGTGGTCGCGCAAATGACCGAGTACGCGCCGAAGAAAATCCGGGCGACCCTGGTCACCGTGATGTTCAGCGGCTATGCCGTGGGCGGGGTCCTGGCGGCGCTGCTCGGCAAGAGCCTGATCGAGGCCTACGGCTGGCAGTCGGTCTTCCTGGCGGCCGGCCTGCCCGTGCTCCTCATTCCTGTCATTCTCGGGTCGCTGCCCGAATCGATGCCGTTCCTGCTGGCCAGGGGCGACCACGAAGCGTTGCGGCGCATCGTCTCCAGGCTTGCGCCGGAGCAACGGTGGTCGGCCACCGACCGCTTCGCCGTGCCGGCGCAGGACAAGGCCGCCAGCGCGCCAATCCGGCACCTGTTCCACGAGGGCCGTGGCTTCAGCACCATCATGTTCTGGATCGCGTTCTTCATGTGCCTGTTCATGGTGTACGCGCTCAGTTCATGGCTGACCAGGCTGATGGCGGGCGCCGGCTACAGCCTGGGTTCCGCGCTGACCTTCGTGCTGGTCCTCAACCTCGGGGCGATGATCGGCGCCGTGGGCGGCGGCTGGCTCGCCGACCGCTACCACATCAAGTACGTGCTCGCCGCCATGTACGCGCTGGCCGCGGTCTCGATCACGCTGCTCGGATTCAGGATGCCGACTGAACTGCTGTTCGTGGTGGTGGGCCTGGCCGGTGCGTCGACGATCGGCACGCAGATCGTCGCCAATGCCTACACCGGGCAGTTCTACCCGACCGCCATCCGTTCCACCGGTCTTGGCTGGGCCCTGGGCATCGGCCGCAGCGGGGCCATCCTCGCCCCAATCGTCATCGGGGTACTCGTCGCCATGGAACTCCCGCTGCAGCAGAACTTCATCGCGATCGCAATTCCGGCGGTGATTGGCATGGGCGCGGTCCTGCTGATCGATCACAGGCGCTCGGCATCGGCCCGCTACGACGAAATGAGCGCCGGGCTGCCTGCGTCGCCGGTCGGGCTGTCCATCGCGGACCGGAACTGATTCCCCAGGCCGGCGCGGCCCGGCGGGCAGCGCTCCGGGGACAGGCGCGGGCACGGCTAGAATGTATTCATGGGAACCACGTCGGGATCACTTCCAGGCCCCGACCCCGGTTCAGTCAGAATCGAAGAGGTTGTCGCGATGAAGGCAAGAGCCTCGATCATTGCATTCGTATTGGTGACCCTGGCCACCCCGATGGCGCACGCGGGGGTGGCCGAGGACGCGCGCGGATTCAAGAACGGCGTCAAATCGGCTGGCAAGCAGGCCGGGCATGCGGTGCGCGACGGCGCGCATGCCATTGGCCGCGGCGCGAAGGCGGCCGGCCATGCGATTGCCGATACCACTAAACAGGGCTATCGCGCGACCAAGAGGGCCGTGAAGGGTCACGAGTAAGGACTTGTCCTGCGGAGCCGGATCCTGCCGCGCTCCCTTGCTCCTTTACGCCCTCAGGCCGACTGGGAAGGCATCCGCGGCACGAAGCGGCGGCGCTCGATCTCGCCACCCCGGGCCACCAGGGTGGTCGCCTCGGGAATTTCCTCCCATACCCCCTGCACCTCGATCAGCGGCTCGGACAGCACCAGGAAGGCGTTGTCGCCGGCGGCGATGATGCGCGGATCGTCCGGGTAAAGCGCGCGCAATTGCCGGAACGAGGTGCTGTGGAACAGCGAGCGCGAGTCCGTCTCGCTCGAATAGCGCACCGCCACGATCTGCTGGCCGTCGGTCACGCAGACGGTCATGTTGAGCGGAAACTGCACATCGTAACGGTGGCCAACGTCCTCGATCAGCCCGGCCATCTGTTCCAGCGCGCCGCCCGGATCGCGCTCCAGGCCGAAACTCAGGGCCAGGAAGAACATCACCTCGGAGTCGGTCGACCCCTCGATCCAGCGGAACAGGTGCGGCGCCACGGCCAACATCAGGTCACGCCGCAACAGCGGGTATTCGCGGATCAGGCCGTTGTGGACGAACAGCCAGCGGCCGAAGCGGAACGGATGGCAGTTGGTCTCCTGCGTCGGGGTGCCGGTGGCTGCGCGCACGTGGGCAACGAAAAGTGGCGCTCTCACCGCCCGCGCGGTCTCGCGCAGGTTGGTGTCGCTCCAGGCCGGGTGCAGGCAGCGGTAGCGGAACGGCACCTCCGAGTGACGTCCATACCACCCGACGCCGAACCCGTCGCCATTGGTCGTGGTATGACCCAGCCGCGAATTCAGGCTCTGGTCGATCAGCGAGTGTTCCGGCTGGAACAGCACCGTTTCCAGCGGAACGGATTTGCCCGAGTAAGCCAGCCAGCGGCACATGATGCTCCTCCTTGACCGGTGCGGCCCGGTGGCTTCCGGCCCACACTTCCAGTTGTAGGACGACAACGCGCGAACGCAAAGCACGCGCAGCTGTGGCGCACCGGCTACCCTCAACTGTGCGCCGGCTCCACCGGGATACGGCGAGTTGACGCTGCGAAGCAGCAATGGCTGTAGAATACGCGTCCTCCCCGATTCCAATGGTCACGGCGTCCGATATCGGCCCGCGCCGCACCGGTACCTCACGAGCCTTGACAGCAGGCCCGATAGCGCACGCACAGCGTGCGCGCTGCTGTCGAAACGCGATTCACGAAGGAAACAGTAGTAAATGACAAGCGGCGTACAACGAACGGCAGCTAAAACACGAGAAACAGGCGCAATCAAGGACCCTGGCCAGACCAGCGCAGGGTCGACGGCGCAGCCTGATCCATCGACGGAAGCCGCCGCGCGTAGCCAGCAATTGCGTGCGCTGATCCAGCTGGGCAGGCAGCGCGGCTACCTGACCCACGCGGATATCAGCGACCACCTGCCGGAGAACTTCACTGACACGGCGGCGATGGAAAGCATCGTCAGCACGTTCGCCGAGATGGGCGTGAAGATCTATGAGCAGACGCCGGATGCCGAGACGCTGCTCCTGAGCGATGGCCCGGTGGTGGCCTCGGACGACCAGGCCGATGAAGAGGCCGAGGTAGCGCTTGCGACTGTGGACTCCGAGTTCGGCCGGACCACCGACCCGGTGCGCATGTACATGCGCGAAATGAGCTCGGCAACGCTGCTCACGCGCAAGCAGGAAGTCGAGATCGCCAAGCGCATCGAGGAAGGCCTGAACAATATGGTGCATGCCATCTCGGCCTGCCCGTTCACCATCGCCGCGATTCTCGAGCTGTCGGGCAAGGTCGCCAGCAATGAAATCAGCATCGACGACCTGGTCGATGGCCTGAGCGACGAGAGTATTGCCGAAGCAGCCGTGGCGGCGGCAGCTGACGAGACCGACGACAGCGTCGATAGTGCCGACGAGGCCGATGACGATTCCGAAGACTCCGACGACGAAGGCTCGACCCAGCAAAGCAACGAAAAAGCCCTGGCCCAACTGCGTGAGGAATGCCTGAAGCGGTTCGCGCGTGTCACCGCGCAATTCGAGCTGATGTGCCAGGAAAGCGCCGCAAATGGCGCGGGCTCGGCAGCCTTCCTGGCCGCAAGGGATGCGGTGCGCGAAGAACTGCGCACGATCCGCTTTACCGCGAAGACCATCGAGCGCCTGTGCGCCAACGTCCAGGCCATGGTCGACGAGGTGCGCACGGTCGAGCGCCAGGTGGTCCAGCTGCTGGTCGAGCGCTGCGGGATGGAGCGCGAGGAGGTCATCGCCCGCTTCCCCGGCAATGAAACCAACCTGGCCTGGGGGCAGGAGCTGGTCGCCCAGTCCCGTCCGTACAGCGCGGCGGTCGCGCGGGCCCTGCCGGACCTCGAGGCGCACCAGCAAAAGCTGATCGACATCCAGGCCCGGGCGGCGCTGTCGCTGCCCGACCTGAAGGGCGTCAACCGCAAGATGCTGGCTGCCGAGCGGCAGATGCGCCAGGCCAAGCACGAGATGACGCAGGCCAACCTGCGGCTGGTGATCTCGATTGCCAAGAAGTACACCAACCGCGGGATGCTGTTCCTGGATCTGATCCAGGAAGGCAACATCGGCCTGATGAAGGCGGTCGACAAGTTCGAATATCGCCGCGGCTGGAAATTCTCCACCTACGCGACGTGGTGGGTGCGCCAGGCCGTGACGCGGGCGATTGCCGACCAGGCCCGCACCATCCGCGTCCCGGTGCACATGATCGAGCAGATCAACAAGCTCAATCGCCTGTCGCGCGAGATCATGCAGCAGACCGGCAAGGAACCCGATCCGGCGGTGCTGGCCGAGCGCCTGGACATGACCGAAGACAAGGTTCGCTCGATCATGAAGATCGCGAAAGAGCCGGTCTCGATGGAAACCCCGGTCGGCGAGGATGGCGATACCAGCCTGGGCGACATGATTGCCGACTCGGACACGGCCACGCCCGCCGACGCCGCATTGCAGGCGGGCCTGCGCGCCGTCGTGCGCGAAATGCTCGACGAGCTCACGCCGCGTGAAGCCAAGGTGCTGCGGATGCGCTTTGGCATCGATATGTCCACCGACTACACGCTGGAAGAAGTCGGCAAGCAGTTCGATGTCACGCGCGAGCGGATCCGCCAGATTGAAAGCAAGGCAATGAAGAAGCTGAGGCATCCCAGCCGGGCAGACCAGCTGATCACCTATCTGCGCGACGCCTGATACTTGCCGGCAACAGCCGCTTGGCCGACTGACACAGAGCAGACAGGAGCTTTCGGATGACTGACTCGAACCTATCTTTCTTCGGCAGGGTCTCGCTTGCCATGGGCACCTTCTTCGCCATCCTTGGCAACCGCGAACTCGCGGCCGGTGTCAAGCGCCTGCGTGACGGCGAGGGATTCGCCGCGGCGCCGGCGCCCGCGCCTGTATCAGCACCTGCTCCCGCCCCGGTGGCGGAGGCTGCCGCACCCGTGCTGAAGGAAGCCAGCCCGGTGGCGGCGCTGCAGTTGCTCGGACTGCTCCAGCGCGATGCACGCTTCATCGACTTCGTCGAGGAAGATATCGCGCGCTATTCCGACACGGAGATCGGTGCCGCCGCGCGCCTGGTGCACGATGGCTGCCGCGGGGTGCTGCGCGAGCATTTCACCATCCGGCCGGTGCGCGAGGAAGCCGAGGGCAGCCGTGTCACGCTGGCCGACGGCTTCGATGCCACCGCCATCCGCCTGACCGGCAACGTGGTAGGCAGCGCGCCGTTCCATGGCAGCATCAGCCACCGCGGCTGGAAGGTCGAGGAAGTCCGCCTGCCGCGCGTGGCCGAACGCCATGACGCCACCGTGATTGCCCCCGCCGAGGTGGAGCTTTGATGAGCGAAGCACGCTATGCCATCGGCATCGACCTGGGCACCACCCATAGCGCGGTCTCCTACGTCGACCTGGCCGCCAGCGATGGCGAGAAGACCAGCCAGCGCGTCCTGCCCATCACGCAGCTGACCGCGCCGGGGGCCGTCGAAGACCTGGACCTGCTGCCCTCCTTCCTGTACCTGCCACACGCCAGCGAACTCGCCCCGGGCGACCTGGCGCTGCCGTGGAACGCCGCGCGCGACTTCGCCGTGGGCGAGCTGGCGCGCAGCCGCGGCGCGGCCACGCCGATCCGCCTGGTGTCGAGCGCGAAGAGCTGGCTGTGCCATCCCGGCATCGACCGCCGCGCGCAGGTCCTGCCCAACGACGCACCGCCCGAGGTGACGCGCGTGTCGCCGCTGGAGGCTTCCGTGCGCTATCTCACGCACCTGCGTGAAGCCTGGGACCAGGCCCACCCCGAAGCGCCGTTTGGCGAGCAGGACGTCACCGTGACGATTCCCGCATCGTTCGACCCGGCCGCACGGGAGCTGACGGCCGAGGCGGCCGCCGCGGCCGGCTATGCCCGCATGACCCTGCTCGAGGAACCCCAGGCCGCGCTCTATAGCTGGATCCAGAAAAGCGGCGGCCAATGGCGCAAGCAGGTCAAGGTCGGCGACATCATCCTCGTCGTCGATGTGGGTGGCGGCACCACCGACCTTTCGCTGATCGCCGTGATCGAGCGCGAAGGCAACCTTGAGCTGCACCGTATTGCGGTCGGCGACCATATCCTGCTCGGCGGCGACAACATGGACCTGGCGCTGGCCCACGTGGTGGCGCGCAAGCTGGCGGCCCAGGGCACGCAGGCCGATCCGTGGCAACTGCGCGCGCTGACCTATGCCTGCCGCGCGGCCAAGGAAACGCTGCTGACCGACCCGGATACCGATACCGTGCCCCTGGTCGTGCCCAGCCGCGGCTCCAGGCTGATCGGCGGCTCGATCCGCACGGACCTGACCCGCGCCGAGCTGACCCAGACCATCCTGGAAGGCTTCTTCCCGCAAGTCGAGGCCTCGGCCCGCCCGGTGAGCCGCGCACGCGCCGGCCTGACGCAGCTTGGCTTGCCCTATGCGCAGGATGCGGCCATCACGCGGCACCTGGCCGCGTTCCTGGGCCGGCAGGTGGCGGCGCTGGCCGAAATCGAAGGCTTGCAGAGCGCACAGCCGGAAGGCGCGACCTTGCTGCACCCGACCGCCGTCCTGTTCAACGGCGGCGTGTTCAAGTCCGGCCTGCTGGCGGACCGCATCCTGCAGACGCTGAACGGCTGGCTCGCCGCGGAAGGCGCGGCCCCTGCCCGCCTGCTTGACGGCGCCGAGCTGGACCTGGCCGTGGCACGCGGCGCCGCCTATTACGGCTACGTGCGGCGCGGCAAGGGGGTGCGGATTCGTGGCGGCACCGCGCGCGCCTACTATATCGCCGTGGAATCGTCGATGCCCGCCGTGCCTGGCTTCGAACCGCCGATCCAGGCCCTGTGCGTGGCGCCGTTCGGCATGGAGGAAGGCACCGAGGCCGCGCTGCCGCCGCAGGAATTCGGCCTGGTGGTGGGCGAACCCGTGCACTTCCGCTTCTTCGGCTCGTCGGTGCGCCGCCAGGACCAGGTCGGCACCCTGCTGGACTACTGGGGGCCGGAGGAACTGCAGGAGCTGGAAGAAATCCAGGCGACCCTGCCGGCCGAAGGCCGCACCGCGGGCGAAGTGGTACCGGTCAGGCTGCATGCGCGGGTGACCGAGGCCGGCACCCTGGAACTCGAAGCCGTGCCCGGCGGCAGCGCTGAGCGCTGGAAGGTCGAGTTCGATGTGCGCGGCAGCGCCGATGCCTGAGCAAGCGGCCGGGCCGGCGACGAAGCAATACGTCGTCGGCATCGACCTCGGCACCAGCAACACCGTCGTCGCCTACGCGAAGGCCGGGTCCGACGATATCCGCGTCTTCGATATCGACCAGCTGGTCAGCCCGGGCGAGGTCGCGGCCCGTCCCCTGCTGCCCTCGGTGCGCTACCACGCGGCACCGGGCGAGCTCAGCGGCGACGACCTGCAACTGCCCTGGCAATCCGCCGCCAGCGCCGCCGCGCGCCGGACCGTGTTCGGCCGCCTGGCGGCCACGCTCGGCGCGCAAGTGCCCGGCAGGCTCGTAGCCAGCGCAAAGAGCTGGCTGTCGCATGCTTCGGTCGACCGCACCGCGGCCATCCTGCCTTGGGGCGGGGATGACGATCTCGACAAGATCTCGCCCGTCGTCGCCAGCGCCAGCTACCTGGGCTATGTGTGCGCGGCGTGGAACCACCGTTTTCCCGATGCGCGGCTCGAGGACCAGGACGTGGTCCTCACCGTGCCCGCCTCGTTCGACGAAGGCGCGCGCGCGCTGACGCTTGAGGCGGCGCGCCTGGCCGGTCTGCCCGCGCTGCGCCTGCTCGAGGAGCCGCAAGCCGCGCTCTACGACTGGCTGTTCCATCATCGCCAGAGCCTGGACACCGACCTGGCGCAAACCCGCCTGGTGCTGATCTGCGACGTGGGCGGCGGCACCACCGACCTCACCCTGATCCGGGTGGACATGCAGGACGGGCAGCCGCAGCTGACCCGCATCGGCGTGGGCAACCACCTGATGCTCGGCGGCGACAACATGGATCTTGGCCTGGCGCATCTGGTCGAGGCGCGCCTCGGGGCCGGCGGGGCCGCGCAGCCGCGGCTGTCGGCGGCCGGCCTGTCGCAGCTGGTCGCGCGCTGCCGCGCCGCCAAGGAACAGCTGCTCGGCGCGCAGGCGCCGGACTCGGTCGCGGTGACGCTGCTGGGCGCGGGCGCCAGGCTGATCGGCGGCGCACGCTCGGTGGAAGTGACGCGGCAGGAGGTCGAACAGCTGATCGTCGACGGCTTCTTCCCCAAGGTGCCGGCCAGTGAAAGGCCGGGGCGCGCACGGGGCGCGATTGTCGAGTTCGGCCTGCCGTATGCGTCCGACCCCGCCGTGACCCGGCACGTTGCGGCGTTCCTGAGCCAGCACGCGGCGCAGTCGCGGGCGGCACTGGACGCACCACAGGCGCCGGCCGATGCCTTGCCGATGCCCGATACCCTGCTCCTCAACGGCGGCGTATTCAGGGCGCAGGCGCTGGCCGGCCGCATCGCCGACACGCTGGGCACGTGGCGCGGCGCGCCGCTGCAGGTCCTGCACAACGACAATCCCGACGTTGCCGTGGCCCGGGGCGCGGTCGCGTATGCCCGGGCCCGTGCCGGGCAGGCCCCGCGCATCGGCGGCGGCTCGCCGCGCAGCTACTTTCTGGTCCTCGATGATGGCGCGTCGGGGCAGCAAGGGATCTGCCTGCTGCCGCGCGGCACTGAGGAGGGCCACGAGATTCACCTCAGCGACCGCACTTTCGCCTTGCGGCTCGGCCATCCGGTGCAATTCCACCTGGCATCCTCCGTCGCCGACACGGCCTATCAGCCCGGTCAGCTGACCGACCTGTCGGCGGGCGACTTCATCCGCCTGCCGCCGATCGCCACCGTCGTGCCGCCGCGCGGCGCCAGCGGCCCGCGGGAAACGCCGGTGCAGATCACCGCCTCGCTGACCGAGGTCGGCACGCTCGAGGTCCACTGCATCGACATCGCGGATGCCTCGCAGCGATGGCGCCTTGAGTTCCAGTTGCGTGGCAATGACACCCAGGCGGCACCGGCGCCCGATACGGCACACCCGTCCCTGCCCCAGGCCCTGGAGGCGATCGACCGCACCTTTGGCGCGCGCTCGCAGGACGTCGGCCCCAAGGAGGTCAAGCGCCTGCGTGCGCAGCTGGAACAGCTGCTGGGTGCGCGCGAGCAATGGGACAGCGCCGTGCTGCGCGAGCTGTTCGGCGCCTTCTGGGAACGCGCCCGGCGCAGGCGGCGCACTGCCGACCATGAACGCCTGTGGCTGAACCTGGCCGGCTATTGCGTGCGCCCGGGATTCGGCTATCCGCTCGACGAATGGCGCGTCGGGCAACTCTGGTCGCAGTACGACCAGGGCATCCAGTACGTCAACGAAAGCCAGAACTGGTCCGAGTGGTGGACGCTGTGGCGGCGCGCGGCAGGCGGGCTGGACGAAAGCGCGCAACTGCGCCTGCTGGAAGACATGGCCTTCTACCTGCAGCCACCCGGCAGCACCCGCTACAAGAAGCCCGCCGGGCCCGCCAGGGGCGGCTATGCCGATATGGTGCGCCTTGCCGGCTCGCTCGAGCGCATTCCCGCCGACGCCAAGATCGAACTGGCCGAATGGCTGCTGGCCCGGCTGCGCAAGCCATCCGAAAACAGCCAGGGCTGGTGGGCCGTGGGCCGCATCGGCGCGCGCCGGCCGTTCTACGGCAGCGCGCACAGCGTGGTGCCGGCCGGGACCGCCGCCCAATGGGTGGACGCGATCCTGGCCCTCGACTGGAAAAAGGTCGAGCCGGCAGCGTTCGCCGCCGTGCAGATCGCGCGCATGACCGGCGATCGCAGCCGCGACCTGCCCGACGAGATCCGGGCAACCGTGGTGCGCCGGCTGGAAGCCGCCAACGCGCCGCCAAGCTGGATTGCCATGGTGCGCGAAGTGGTGGAACTCAATACCGCGGACGAGGGGCGGGTGTTTGGGGAGGCGCTGCCCGCCGGGCTCAAGTTGATCGCGGGGTAGCAGACCAGCGCGAAGCGACTGGCAGGCGCCTCATTTGCCACTTATCTGCGCCAGCCAGGCCGATGATCTACGATGACGGTAGGCTCCTTGCCTGCCCCACTCGTGAAGCCATCAGCGCCCCGCCCACTCCTCCCAATCCTGGTCGCCGCCATCGCGCTGGCCTTGCCCTGCTCGATCACCGCCGCCGACGACGCCTTTGCCCCGCAGCGCGCCGACATGGTCAGGGAGATCGCCGCGGTCGCGGCAGCGGCCGCCGCCCAGAGCGGCAGGCATGCCATCGACCCGCGCGTCATGGCCGTGATGGGGCAAGTGCCTCGCCACGAGTTTGTGCCGGACGCGCAGAAGCCGCACGCCTATGAGAACCGGCCGCTGCCGATAGGCCATGGCCAGACCATTTCGCAGCCGTATATCGTCGCCCTGATGACCGACCTGATGATGGTCAAGCCTGGCGACACCGTGTTGGAAATCGGCACCGGATCCGGCTACCAGGCCGCGGTGCTGACCGGGCTGGCGCGCGCGGTCTATACCATCGAGATCATCGAGCCGCTGGGACGGCACGCCTGCGACCGCCTGAAGCGGCTGGCCTACCGGCAGGTGGCGTGCAAGGTGGGCGACGGCTACTACGGCTGGGACGAACACGCGCCCTATGACGCCATTGTCGTCACCGCGGCGGCCAGCCACGTGCCGCCGCCGCTGATCCGGCAACTGAAGCCAGGCGGGCGCATGGTGATCCCGGTGGGCGCCCAGTTCCTGACGCAGTACCTGCTGCTGGTCGAAAAGTCCGCGGACGGCACCGTTTCCACCAGGCAGATCCTGCCGGTCAGGTTCGTGCCGCTGGTTGGCAAGCACTGAAGCGCGGCACATCAGCCCGGCCAGCTGACGCCATGCCACGCCCCCCGCTGTTCGCCCTGGCCTTGCTTTCCGCCGCCGCGCTGGGCTATGAGATCCTGCTGATGCGGCTGCTTTCCATCATCCAGTGGCATCACTTCGCCTACATGATGATCAGCGTGGCACTGCTGGGCTATGGCGCGGCGGGTGCGCTGGTGGCGCTGGCGCGGCGAACGCTGGTCCGCCATTTCGTGCCAGTGTTCGCGGGCGGGGCCCTGCTGTTCGGCGTCAGCGCGATGGGTTGCTTCGCCCTGGCCCAGCACGTGGCGTTCAACCCCCTGGAGATCCTGTGGGAGCCATCGCAGCCGCTGCGCCTGTTGCTGATCTACCTGCTGCTGTTGGTGCCGTTCTTTTGCGCCGCGACCAGTATCTGCCTGAGCTTTTCCCGCTTCACCGGGCAGGTTCCGCGCATCTACAGCTTCGATATCCTTGGCGCCGGGCTGGGCTGCCTGGGCATCATCGTGGCGCTGTTCGCGCTGCATCCGGTCGATGCGCTGCGGCTGGTCGGCATGGCAGGCATGGCGGCGGCGGCGCTGGCATGCGTGGAATGCCGCTGGCACCGGCCCTGGCTGCCGGCGCTGCTGCTGTTGGCGGCAATCGTTCCGGCCGGCGTGCCAGGTGACTGGATTGCGCTGCGGCCGTCCGAGTACAAGGAGCTGAGCCAGGCCCTGCGCATCGGCAACGCGCGCGTGGTGGCGCAGCGCTCGAGTCCCCTCGGCCTGGTCACGGTGGTCGAGAGCCCTTCGATCCCGTTGCGGCACGCACCCGGGCTGAGCCTGAATGCCAGCCAGGAGCCGCCAGCACAACTGGCCGTATTTACCGATGGCGACGGGCTCAGTGCGCTCAATCGCCATGACGGCCGGCGCGAACCGCTTGCCTACCTGGGCGACCTGACCTCTGCCCTGCCCTACCACTTGCTGCGCAATCCGAAGGTGCTGGTGCTGGGCAGCGGTGCGGGGGCGGACGTGTTGCAGGCGGTCTATCACCAGGCCAGCGCGGTCGATGCCGTGGAACTGAATCCGCAGGTGATCGACCTGGTGCAGGGCCGCTTCGCTGCGTTTTCCGGCAAGCCGTACAGTGCCGCCGGCGTGCGTGTCTTTGCCGGCGAGGCGCGCGGCTTCCTGGCGGCCAGCACGGCACGCTACGACCTGATCCAGGTGGCCCTGCTGGATTCATTCAGCACCTCATCGGCCGGACTGTACGCTCTCTCCGAGAGCTATCTCTATACCGTTGAGGCCTTCCAGGGCTACCTGCGCCATCTTCGGCCCGGCGGCCTGCTTGCGATCACGCGCTGGGTCACGCTGCCGCCGCGCGACATACCCAAACTGCTCGCCACCGCCGTGGCCGCCATGGAAGGCGCGGGCGTGCCCGATCCGTCCCGGCGGCTGGCGCTGATCCGTGGCTGGAAGACGGCCACGCTGGTGGTCAAGAACGGGGAATTCAGTGCCGCGGACCTTGCCGCCCTCGCCGACTTCTGCCGCGCCCGTTCGTTCGACGTCGAATACTATCCCGGCATCCAGCCCGGCCAGGCGAATCGCTACAACGTGCTGGACCAGCCCTACTTCTTCGACGCCGCGCAGGCCCTGCTCGGCCCCGAACACGACCGGTTCCTGTCCCGCTACAAGTTCGATGTGCGGCCCGCCACCGACGACAGGCCGTATTTCTTCCATTTCTTCAAATGGCGCACGCTGCCTGAACTGCTGTCGCTCAAGGCGCAGGGTGGCCTGCCCTTGCTGGAATGGGGCTATCCGGTGCTGGTGGCGACGCTGCTGCAGGCCACCGCCCTGGCATGGCTGCTGATCGTGGTCCCGCTCTGGATTCTGCGGCGGCGCCCCCGGCCGCAGCCCGCCGCGGGGCCTGGCGGCAATGGCGCAGCCGTGCGGCGCTTGCCCGAATGGCGAGCCGGCTTCTACTTCCTCGCGGTCGGCCTCGGCTTCATGTTCGTGGAGATCGCCTTTATCCAGAAATTCATCCTGTTCCTGAGCCACCCGCTCTACGCGGTCGCGGTGGTGCTGTGCGCCTTTCTCTGCTTTGCGGGACTGGGCAGCCGATACGCCCAGCGCATGCCCGCGCGCGCTGGCGATGACCGCGGCCGGCGGCAGGCGGCGCTGGCCGTCAACGGCATCTGCGTGGCCGCGCTGGTCTACCTGGCGGCGCTGCCGACGGTGTTCAGGCTGCTGATCGGGTTGCCGGACCCGGCCAGGATAGGTGTCTCAGTGCTGCTGATCGCGCCGCTGGCGTTTCTGATGGGAATGCCGTTCCCGCTCGGCCTGGCCCGGGTCGCGACGCGCGACGAAACGCTGGTGCCCTGGGCATGGGGCATCAACGCCTGCGCCTCGGTGGTGGCGGCGGTCCTTGCCACGCTGGTCGCGATCCATGTCGGATTCACCGCGGTGGTGCTGCTGGCGCTGCTCCTGTACGCTGCCGCGGCGCTTGCGTGCCCATGAACCGGGGCCGGGATCGATCTCGCATGCCATGGCTGCGGGTCACCCCGTGCTAGGATGAATGCCCGCCCGGCAGAAAGACGCCCAATCGGCCCATGACCACCCTCTACACAACCCTCGGCGTGGCACCGGACGCCACCCTGGACGAGATCAAGCGCGCCTACCGCCGCGCCGCGATGAAGTGGCACCCCGACCGCAACCTTGGCCGCGAGACTGAGGCGCATGCGGCATTCCAGGAAATCCGCGACGCCTACACCATTCTCTCCGATGCCGGGCAGCGCCAGATCTACGACGAGGTATTCGAGCGGGAGATGCGGCGCTGGCAGGCCGAGCGCGAGGCCCAGGAAGAGCAGGAGCGCGAGGCGCAACGCGAGAGCCAGCGCATCGCGCAGGAACACTACGAGAAAATGCTCGGTATCGCGATGCGCTTTGCCGACGACGGCCACAACCGCGACGTCATCTTCGGCGTGCTGCTCGGCCGCGACTGCGAGGCGGAACTGGCGTCACGCATCGCGGACAGCATATGGGCGCTGCAGGAGTCGCGGCGGGCAAGTGCGCGGGACGCGCACGCGCCGGACACCGAGGCCGCCCAGGCGCCCGACGGGGCGGCAGCGTCAAACCCCGACGAGGAAACGCGGCCCAGGCGTCATGCCGGCGCCTTCGATTCGTTCTGGCACGGCTTGTTCGGCATCCGCTCCTAGATGTCGGGGGCGACCAGGAGCCCGCTTTTCACCGTATGGATCAGCGCAAGGCGATCTTCAACCGCCTTGCGCAGGACTTCGCGTCCCCTGAACGGATCCGTCAGGTAACTGGCGTACTGGCTTGCCCGAATCTGCACCTTGAGATGCATCGTCGTGGGTCCACTCTCCGGCCATGTCACCACGAACGCCGGATGGCTGTCCGCGCACTCAACGAAAGCAGCGTCAGGGGACGGGAAACAGGAGTCGGCGCCCTGGGCAAGGAACTGTAGATCCTTGTCCTTGAACTCGTAGGTTGCCATTGCTTACTCCCATCGCGCGAAGCCGGGCCCTCAGTGAATCTGCATCCCGCGCATGGCATGAATCCGGCCATGATGCTGCGTCAACGCCTCATACTGGCGCTGCAGCGCCGCGCTGGCCTCTGGCGGCAGCGGCTTCATCATGACGGACTGATACTCGCGCCTGGCGGCATCTTCCTCGTGCTCGCACATGCCCAGCACGGCGTCGTCGTTGTTCGGCGACAGCATGTGGCGGAATGCCATCCAGCGGCGGTACAGCATGCCATTCATGCTGCCCCGGTCAGCTGGCGCGCCACCCATGGCGCTGACCATCGACTGCAGTTCCTTCACCGACGCCCGGTACGATTCCGCGGTGCTGGTCAGAATGTCGCGCAGCGCTGCATCGCGCACTTCGCTGGCTCCGCTCATGCAGGCCAGTTCGCTGTCCTTGCCAGCCTCGATCAGCTGGTTCAGCGCCAAGACAGCTTGTTGCTGGTTGTTGCCCATGGAATTCTCCCAATTTGCATGCCAGCGATGCGCAACTTCGGCGCAAGTCGCCAGGTCTCGCCAACGGACGGACCGCCACGGCGCAACCGGCCGCGAGGGGAACGTCGGAGACGCCATCAACATGAATCAGCCGGTTCGCGCCGGGCCCCATCTGCCTGCCCGTTCAGAGGCAAGGCGTGATTCCATGATAGGAGATGGCTGAACCTCGCTTCAGCCCTTGCCCAGGATTGCCATTGCCTTGTTCGCATCGTCGAGCGAGTCCACCGACACGTACGCGACAAACTGTATCCCGATGACGGAGGCAGAGAATCCGCGCAGGTTGATTCCGCCTTCCGCCAGCTTTCGGGTCAGTTCCGCCACGATGCCGGGCCGGTCCCCGCCCATGATTCGCACCGAATGCAGGCTGTGCGTGACGTTGAAGCCGACCTGGGCAGCTGCACGGATTTCCCTGTCATTCTGCAGCGGTGTCACGAACACGACACCCTTGCCGGGGTCCTCCGGCGTGCGGCGCGCAATCGCGAATTGCAGGTCCGCACCGGCATCGCGCAAGGTCTCCAGTACCTCGGCGAGGCCGCCGGGACGGTCCGGTATGGTTGCCGCCCACACGTCCACGCGTTCCACGAGAAGATCGTTGGTCATTGCTCATTCCTCCAATGCCCTCCTACGAATCTAGCTCATGGCGGCCGCCAGGCAAGCTCCGGGCTCGGCGGACAGCGGCAGGGCGAATTCCTGGAAACTCCCCGTGCCCGGACTTAATATGGACTAGTCGTTTCAGGCAGCTATCGCAGGATAGTGGCACCGACCATCCCTGGATGGATGCCATGAAAGTGAAGGGGGATCGTCATGTCTGAAGGCAAAGCGCCACGCCATGCTGCCCAGCAGGAATTGGCCGATGTGTCCGAGGCCGAAATCGCGGTCCATTGGCCCGAGGAAGACTACGTCCCGCCGGCCGGCCAGTTCATTGCGCAGGCCAATCTGACCGATCCCCATATTTTCGAGCGCTTCTCCCTCGAACGTTTCCCCGAGTGCTTCAAGGAGTTCGCAGACCTGCTGGACTGGTACAAATACTGGGAAACGACCCTGGATACCAGCAACCCGCCTTTCTGGCGCTGGTTCGTCGGCGGCAGGATCAACGCCTGCCACAATTGCGTGGATCGCCACCTCGCTGCATACAGGAACAAGACCGCGATTCATTTCGTGCCCGAGCCGGAGGATGAGGCGGTGCATCACCTCACCTACCAGGAGCTCTTCGTTCGCGTCAATGAGCTGGCCGCCCTGCTGCGCGAGTTCTGCGGCCTGAAGGCCGGCGACCGCGTCACGCTGCATATGCCGATGGTGGCCGAACTGCCCATCACCATGCTCGCCTGCGCCCGCATCGGCGTGATTCATTCGCAGGTATTCAGCGGCTTCAGCGGCAAGGCCTGCGCCGAACGCATCGCGGACTCCGAGAGCCGGCTGCTGATCACCATGGACGCCTATCACCGCGGCGGTGAATTGCTCGATCACAAGGAAAAGGCCGACATCGCCGTGGCAGAAGCCGCCAGCGCCGGTCAGCAGGTCGAGAAGGTCCTGATCTGGCAGCGCTACCCGGGCAAGTATTCCAGTGCCGCCCTACTGGTGAAGGGCCGCGATGTCATTCTCAATGACGTGCTCGCAGGGTTCCGCGGCAGGCGTGTCGAGCCCGAGCCGATGCCGGCGGAGGCGCCGCTGTTCCTGATGTACACGAGCGGCACCACGGGCCGGCCCAAGGGCTGCCAGCATTCCACTGGCGGCTATCTGTCCTATGTGGCGTGGACCTCTAAGTACATCCAGGATATCCACCCCGAGGACGTCTACTGGTGCATGGCCGATATTGGCTGGATCACCGGGCATTCCTACATCGTCTATGGCCCGCTCGCGCTCGCCGCTTCGTCTGTCGTCTATGAAGGCGTGCCGACCTGGCCCGACGCCGGCCGGCCCTGGCGTATTGCGGAAAGCCTTGGCGTCAATATCTTCCACACCTCGCCCACCGCAATCCGCGCGCTGCGGCGCAACGGGCCCGACGAGCCGGCGAAGTACGACTGCCATTTCAAGCACATGACCACGGTGGGCGAGCCGATCGAGCCCGAAGTCTGGAAGTGGTACCACCGTGAAGTCGGCAAAGGCGAGGCGGTGATCGTGGACACCTGGTGGCAAACCGAGAATGGCGGCTTCCTCTGCAGCACGCTGCCGGGCATCCACCCGATGAAGCCCGGCAGCACTGGCCCGGGAATCCCGGGCATTCATCCGGTGATCTTTGACGAGGAAGGCAATGAGGTCCCGGCCGGCTCGGGCAAGGCGGGCAACATCTGCATCCGCAATCCCTGGCCGGGCATATTCCAGACCGTCTGGAAGGATCCGGACCGCTACGTGCGCCAGTACTATGCGCGCTATTGCAAGAATCCCGACAGCAAGGACTGGCACGACTGGCCGTATATGGCGGGCGATGGCGCAACGCAGGCGGCGGACGGCTACTTTCGCATCCTTGGCCGCATCGACGACGTGATCAATGTTTCCGGCCATCGCCTCGGCACCAAGGAGATCGAATCCGCAGCACTGCTGGTGCCGGACGTCGCCGAGGCGGCGGTGGTGCCGGTGGCCGACGAGGTCAAGGGCAAGGTGCCTGATCTCTATGTATCGCTCAAGCCGGGACTGTCGCCTTCCATCAAGATCGCGAACAAGGTCTCGGCCGCGGTGGTATCCCAGATTGGCGCGATTGCGCGTCCGCATCGGGTCGTGATTGTCCCCGACATGCCCAAGACACGCTCGGGCAAGATCATGCGCCGCGTGCTGGCGGCGATCTCCAACCACCAGGAGCCTGGCGACGTATCCACGCTTGCCAATCCGGAGGTCGTCGAGAAGATCAGGGAGCTGGCGACATAGAACGGCACTCCTGCCGGCGGCTCCCGGCACGCCGCTCACTTCCGCTCATCGGCACCCCCTGCCCCGAGCGCCTCGAGCAGCGGCCGCAAGGCATCGAGCTCCGCGCCAAAGCCGCTCCAGTCCCCCGCCTTCAAACGCTCGACGGCGCGGTCATAGTGCGCGAGTGCTTCGCGCGCGCGGGCGTTCGCTGCGCCCTGCGCCGGAATCGCCGCCGGCGCGGATTCCTTGAACAGGGCCGCAAGCGCTGCGCCCAGGGTGTCCTCCATGACCACGCGATCGCCATAGGCGGCGATCACCCGCTTGAGTTCGGGCAACTGGCCGGACTCCGCACGCAGGTAGAGCGGCGAGACATAGAGGATGGAGTTCTCGATCGGCACGACCTGCAGATGGCCGCGGATGACGCGCGAGCCCATCTGGTTCCACAGCGAAATCTGCTGCGAGATCTCGGTATTCTGCTGGATGCGCGCCTCGATCTGGAACGGCCCGTAGACCAGCTTTTCCTTGGGGAAGGTGTAGGCGACGAGCTTGCCGTAGTTGGGGGGATCGGAGCGCGCAGCCAGCCAGGCGATCATGTTCTCGCGCTGGCTCGGCACCATCGGCAGCATCAGGACGAACTCGGCGCGCGGTTCGTCCGGCAGCCGCAGGATCATGTAGTAGGGCATCATCCGCGCGGCGGGCGTGTTCCCTGTGCTCATGCCGGTCAGCTGGCGAGGAAACTCCCACAGATCCTCGCGGTTATAGAAGACTTCTGCCGCTTCCATGTGGTAGGCGCGGTAGATCCGCGCCTGGATCAGGAACAGGTCCTCAGGGTAGCGGATATGCCGCTGCAGGTCCTGCGACATGGCGCCCAGCGGCCTGAACATGCCCGGGAAGATGCGCTGGTACACCTGCACGATCGGATCGGCCGGGTCGCTGGTGTAGAAGTCGACCGTGCCGTTGTACGCATCGATCACGACCTTGACGGCGTTGCGGATGTAGTTGGCGCCGCCACCGGTGCCGGGCTGCGAATAAGGGAACCAGCGGCTGGTAGTGTAGGCGTCCTGGATCCAGTAGAGGCGACCATCGCTCACGACCACATAGGGGTCATGGTCGAGGCTGAGGAACGGCGCAATCGTGCGCACGCGGTTCCGGATATTGCGATGGAGCAGGATGCGGCTTTCCTGCGTGATGTAGCCGCTCAACAGGATATTGGGATCGCCGAGATGCCAGGCGAACAGGGTCCGGCGCGCAATGCCGCCGATTCCGATGCCGTCGCGCCCGCGATAGGCCGTATAGACGTTGTCCTTGCCCTTGGGGTAGTCGAACTCGGGCACGCTGCCTTTGACGATGACATAGCCTTTGCCGCCTTCACCGAAATAGAGGCGCGGCTCCTGGATGACCGGGCCGCCGTCGGAGAGCGGGGGAATGTCATGCAGATAGAGCGAGGGCAGGCCTTCGGCGGATTTCTCGGTGACCGGCGACATCACCACGCCATTGCCATGGGTGAACAACAGATGCAGGTTCACCCAGGTCTGGGCATTGGCCGGAATCAGTGCCGGCTCAAGCTCCCGCGCCGACAGCATGACCTGCTGGTAGCCTGCGCCGAGCTGGTAGCGGTCGATGTCCGTCGCGAGGAACTTGTAATAGGTCCTGATCTCCTGCAGCTGCGCATAGGTATCGCGCAGCGGCTGCAGGTCCCACAGGCGGATGTTGTCGATGGTCGGCCGATTGGCCTGGAGCGCGGCGAGATTCAGGTTCTGTTCGACCGGAAACGGCTTTACCTCGATCTGCGTCAAGCCATAGGCCTCGCGCGTCAGCGCAATATTGTGTTGGAGATACGGTGTCTCGAGTTGCAGCTCGTTCGGCTTGACATAGAAACGCTGGAACAGTGCCGGCCAGATCGTGCCGAGCACGATTGCGCTACCGACCACCAGCAGCGCCGCGGCCGCAGGCACCCGGTAGTCCCGCCAGCGCATATTGGCCCACGAAGCGGCGGCAGCCGCGGCAGCCAGGCCGACTTGCAGCCACAGGACCGGCAGCCCGACATGGACATCGGTATAGCTCGCGCCGACCACGACCCCGTTGTCGCCGTAGAGCAGCATGAAGCGGTCGAGCCAGTAGGACCACGCCTGCAGCGCAAAGAACAAGCCGAGCAATGCCGATCCATGGGTAGCCGCCGCCGGTGAAAGCCCGCGCGGCGACCGGACCAGCGCGATGTCGCCGCGCAAGCCATAGACCACGCCGGCAAGCACTGCGCTGCAGCCCAGCAGCAGGAGCAGCCAGTTCCTCAGTGCAAGATACGCCGGCAGCGTGAAGAAGTAGAAACCGATGTCCTTGGCGAAGATCGGATCGGTCTTGCCGAAAGGCACCTGATGGAAATAGCGCAGCGCAATGGCCCAGCTTGACAGTTCACCGACGGCCATGAGCAGCCCCACCAGGACGGCGACGCCGGCAATGGCGGCGCGCCAGGGGACGCGCGCCGCAATCTCGCCAACCGGCTGGCCCAGGACCTCCGGCCTCCAGGCCTGCGCCTGGCTCGCGCTGCGGTGCGCCAGCCAGCCCGATAGCCAGAGCGCGCCTGCCGAAACGGCGAATACGGCAAGGAACAGCAGCGCCTGGGTGAGGAAGATCGTGCGGAAAACCCCGGCGTAGCCAACCGAGGCAAACCACAGCCAGTCAACAACGAGGCCGGTGACGCGACTGACGGCGATCAGCGCGACGATGACGGCAACAACCCAGGTCGCAAGGCGTCCCAGGCGCGTGGCGTCCCTCGCTGGCGAGCGCATCGATCATGCTCCTTTGCCGCACCGTCGTCCGTGACCCGGCTACTCGGGCTGCCTGCCCATATCAGCATATATGCGTTCGCTGCACAGCGCACGGGGTACGCCACCCTGGCCCGGCCGTGGCGTCGTTGGCGAGCACCCATTCACCCTGCCCGGCCTGATACGAGCATATGATTCTCAAAATTCAACCAATCCAGGAATAGAATTACAATCTCCGGCGACATTGAACGACAATTCGCATGCCTGTGCTCCGGCCCGCAAATATCATGGACACGTACCCAGAACAAGACCAAGGTGCCTGCCATGCCGACCGGATCCCCCCTGACTGCCGCCCCTCCGGCAACTCTCCCGCATCTGCCCCCGCCAGCCGCGCCGCTCGACCAGCTGGCGCTCGACCTCGAGGCCACCTTCGCCCACAGCGCGCGCATGGTGGCCGGCCACATCGCCACGCACCTGCCGGACACCGACACGCTGCTTGCAACACTGCCGCCAGGCGCCCTGCTCGGCAAGCCGGATTGCTATGCCCGCCACCTGGTCCATGCCGACCCGCTGGAGCGCTTCTCGGCGATGGTGCTGGTCTGGCGCCCGGGCCAGGCCAGCCCCGTGCACGGCCATCGCACCTGGTGTGCCTACCGCGTGCTGCGCGGCACGCTGAGCGAGCAGCACTACCGGTGGGATCCCGCCAGCCGGCAGGCGCGCCATGCCAACACCGTCGCGCGCACGGCCGGCGATACCTTCAGCGTGCCGGCCGGGCTGCAGCATATCCATGCGCTGGGCAATGCCAGCGACGAGATCGCCGTGTCCCTGCACCTCTACGGCGTGCACCGCGACCACATTGCCACCGGCGTGAACCTGCTGGTGCCGACCGCCGACGCCTAGGTCTTGCCGCGCGTAGCCGCGCCGCATGCGGGCGCCGGCCCACCCTCACCTGAACCGCTACGCGCCATGGACCGCTACGACAAACAGATTCTCGCCATCCTGCAGGAAGACGCCACCGTGCCGGTGGCAGAGATCGGCGAACGCGTCGGCCTGACCTCGACGCCATGCTGGCGCCGGATCCAGCGGCTGGAAGACGCCGGCCTGATCCGCAAACGCGTGGCACTGCTCGACGCCGACAAGCTCAATGCCGGGGTCACGGTCTTTGTCTCGGTCCGCACCAGCCAGCACAACGTGAAATGGCTGGCGCAGTTCCACGGGCTGGTGGCATCGATCCCGGAAGTGACCGAGTTCTACCGCATGGCCGGCGATACGGACTACCTGCTGCGCGTGGTGGTGCCGGATATTGCCGCCTACGACCGCGTCTACAAGAAGCTGATCCAGGGCGCCGAGCTGGCCGACGTCAGTTCCAGCTTTGCGATGGAGCAGATCAAGTACACCACGGCGCTGCCGCTCGATTATGCGTAGGCCGGCACCGGCCAGCTAAGCCACGTTCGCGCTGCCACCGCCGATTAGCGTGGCACCGCACCGGGTGCGGTCCCCATGCAGTGCTGCGGGTTGCCCATCGACATCCATGCCGGAACTCGCGTCAACGACCGGCTACGTTGTACATCGCAGGCAGTGTGGAAGGCTTGTGTCACTGCTCGGTCCAACGCGCCTGGTCCCAGTTGCTGGCAAAGTAATGAAGTATTTCGCGACATGCGAAGAGGCCCGCATGCTCGTGGAGGTAGTCAAGCTCAGCGGCTTCCAGGCGGTCGATGGGAAGCCCACTCGCCCAGGCATGAATCCCAGTATCATCCGTCCCCCAGGGGTTGGTGAGGGTAACTCCCTGAGCAAGACTCTTAGTGCCGACGTATCCGAGGGCGTTGCCATCGGGCTTGTTTCGTTGGCTCGCATTGTCAGTTCCTTTGACTGGACGCTGATGTTTCCTTCGCTTCATTCGCAACTTCCTCCACGTCCCATGACTTAGACATGGTGGTTGCCGTCTTCAATGCCAGGCCTGGCATCCGGGCCGTTCGGCACACCGATGAACTCGTCGGCATGGGGACGCGCATATGGGTCGTTGGGTGTGGGCCTGCACGCCGCCTCAATCTCGGGAGGCCACACGGGATCGCTGCAAGTTACCAGCGTGAGCCATCGGAATGTCGCATCCAGCAAGATCATCGGCAGGAAGATCAGATCACCAGCAGACCTGAGGTCGCCCCTGCAGATCTTGAAGCCCTCCCAAAAGCCCTCTCGTGGAGCCCAAAAAAACTTCGGTTCAGGCAGGTTGGCGGGACCGTCTTGCATATAACGTCGGTAGTATTCCCACTGCTGCTGGGCCTGTTCCAGCATGAACATCTGCTGCCCGAGAACGAAGGCACGAACCACATTACCGTCCGCGTCCAACTTGTAATGGCGTATGTCATACATCTCATAGCTACGCGACAAGCCACCCATCCTGCTGACGCCCACGCAGAAGAACTCTTCGTTGCTCCATGGCACCTCCCATACACCGTCCCCCCTTTTCGTGCGCATGGCATAGATGCGGTGGGTTCTTCGGTTCAGCCGGATCGGACGCCGCTTCAACGTGAAGAGGTTTCGTCGCATCGACTCAGCGGCGATGAAGCCAAAGAAGCCGGTTGCCGAAGCCATCATGATGAGACCAATCAACATAGCAGGCCAGTACCCCGGGCGTCCTACCACTTCTGGTGAGTCATTCTTGAACCCGGAAATGATCATCGCGAAGCCGAGGAAACTGAGCGTCGCAAAAGCTAGGCCCAAGACCCAACCCTGACCGATCATCTGGATTCTTTTTTGCGACTCATCGATGTTTCCAAACAGGTCGAATCTATGCTGTAGACGTTGCCGATTTCATCGGCGACTTCGCTGGACGGCCTATCGATGTACAAGCGGTGCTGCAACTGCCATGTTCCAGGCGGCCTTCCCTTCTCGCGAAAGTAAAGTGGAATGCGTTCATCCTTGGTCGGGAGCTTCATTTCTTGGCATCCTCGCTAACCTTAATGTCAAGTTGAAGAAACTCTGCCCATTCCTTCTCCATGGTGGTGTAGCGTTCGCCATTCGCTTGCTTGCTGAAATGGCAGCGCGTGGCCCATTTGAGCGTGGCCGGGTCGTCCAGGATCGCGATCCCCACGTTCACCGCGAAGAGTACGACCAGGAGAGGCCAAACCGGAGTGCCAACGAGAATTAGTTCTGCAGAGATAAGCGCGGCGGTGCTGGTGTCGCTTACTCTTGTCCAGCACGGCTTCATAGGGCGCCCAAGCCGCATCGCCGGCTGCCTTTTTCCTCGCAAGGCGAGTCGCTTCACGCTCCGCATCTTCGCGCTTCCATCGCTCGGCCGTCGCTTTTCCATTAAACAGAACTGACATGAGTTCGTAAGCCGGAAATCCATCCGGAGTGGTCTTCATGCGCTCAGCCTCGGCCGCCGCGGCCTCCGCCTCTTTCGTGTGCTGCGCCTCGGCGCTGGCCCGGATGTTCGATTCAAGACGATCCAGCAAAAAGTCCGTAGACTGATCCCAGATGACCGCGTTGTTCGCCTTCGGGTGCATCTTGGGATTGGTCAGGATGCTCAGGTCCTCGATAATCGCCAGCGGGTCGTTGCATGCCAGCATCAGTGCCTTGCCGGGCGAAATCTGCTCCATCCGATCCGCAAGCATCGAACCGCTTATGGGGCCAATCGGAGCAATCTCGCCCAGGTTAATGGCGGGCATATCGGCAATCCCGCGCATTGACACTTGCTCACATTGCGTGGCTCGCGAGCGACGCCACGGCGCGCACAGAAACGCTTGTGCCAGCGCTTCCGTCCGCTGACTTGGCGATCGCCCGGCGGAGACCGGCGGCGCCTGAGCGAAACGATATGGCGGCAGTGTGTTTGGGCCAGATCCGGCACCGGCGGAGCGCCCTCGCGGACACTAGGAAAATGCTGATCAGTGAGCTGGCGCAGGTAATCCAGACCTCGGCATTCGTAATGTGAGAGAAGCAGGCCGCATTTCCCTAAGTGAACCTGAACGCCAGCGAAATAATGATCGGCCCCAGCACCGGCAGCAGCACGTTGGCAATGGCATAGGTAATGGTGTAGCCCAGCAACGGCACCGAGCTGTGGCTGGCGGCCAGGATGGCGCTGATCGCCGGGGTGCTCACGTGCTGCCCGGCAATCGCACCAACCAGCAGCGGGCCTTCGATCTTCAGGAGCTTGTGACCGATCCATAAGGACAGGCACGCCGGCCCCAGCGACACGGCCAGCCCGATCAGTGGCAGCACCGCGCCGTGCTCGCGGATCAGCGAGATCGCATCCGGCCCGGCGGACAAGCCGACGCATGCGACAAAAACCGCCAGGCCCAGGTCCTTCAGGATCTGCACGGCCGACCTCGGGAAGGTGCCGAGCGACGGCCTTCTTGAATTGATCCATCCGAACACCAGGCCGCTGAGCAGCGCCCCGCCCCCGCTGCCAAGCGAAATATGCATGCCGCCAGGGCTCAGGCTCAGGGTGCCCACCAGCAGGCCCGCCAGGATGCCCACGCACAGGAAGACCAGGTCGGTGACCTCGGTTGCCTTCGCTTCCACGCCGATTCCGGCAATAGCTTCGGACAGCGACGGCTCCAGGCCGACGATGGTGACCACATCGCCATGCTGCAGCGGCGTGGAACGCGTGATCGGCAGCGACATCCCCGAGCGCCGCACCTGCAGGATCCAGACTTCACGCAGACGGCGTGCGCCGGCCAGGCGGGCCAGTTCGCCGATGGTCTTGCCGTTGACCCTGGGCTTGTTCACGATGACCTGCTTTTCGACCAGCTGGATGGCATCCGTGTGGGCCTCGGGCAGCAGGACTTCGGGCCCGATCAGGGCTGCCGCCTTCAGCAGGTTGCTGCGGATCCCGACCATGGCCAGGATATCGCTGGCCTGGACCTTGTCGTCATCGCCAAGCTCGATACTGGTGCCGTCGCGCAGCACCTTGACGATAGACGCCCGGCCACCCACCTGTTGCTGCAGCTCGCTCACCGTCATTCCGGCGGCCTGGTGCACGGAATAAGCGCGCCCGATCAGGCGCGGCAGCGCGGGTTGCGTCGCGACGTCGTCCTCGGACGCGGCATCCATCTTCGCGGCGACTTCCCTGGCGGCCTTGCGCAGATCGATGCCCAGCAAGGCCGGCGCGATCTGGCTGGTGAAGAACACGATGCTGATCAGGCCGACCAGGTAGGTCAGCGTATATGCCGTGGCGATATTGGCCTCGTAGCGGCTCGCGGTGGCGGCGTCCAGGCCCAGGTGCTTCAGCGCCTCGGCGGCGGTGCCGACCACGGCCGATTCCGTCGCCGCACCCGCGGCCAGGCCGGCGGCGGTGCCGGGATCGAAGCCCAGGTAGGCCGCCGCACCGACGGCAATGGCGAGCACGACGATGGCTTCCACCACCGGCAGGACCATATAGCGCAGGCTCGACCGGTTCAGGTTGGCAAAGAATTGCGGCCCGCCGGAATAGCCCATGGCGAAGATAAACAACGCGAAGGCCATGTCCTTGAGCTCGCCGTGCATCTGGCAACCGGTCTGCCCCATGAACAGCGCGACGACCAGCGTGCCGCAGACTCCCCCTAGCTGGATCGGGCCCACGCGTGCCTTGCCGATGAAGTAACCCAGGCCCACGGTGATGAAGAGCACCATCAACGGGTTGCCTGCAAACAGATCAACGGAGCATTTCATAGAGGGGGCGCCGTTTGGGGGACTTGATTGTCAGGGATTGAGCGGAGGCAGTGCGGGCATGGCTTGCCGGTGCCGTCGCACCGGCGCCCTGGCAGTATGGCGGCGCAGGCCCTGGGCCAACGGGGTGCCATTCCAGGCGGCCTGGGCCGGCATCGCGCCGTAGAGATGGCGTTGCAGGTCGGTCACGGCATCGGCAAGGCCGGCATCGCCGACCGACTCTGCCCACACTGCGGGGGTGGTGCCGTGGGCGGCGCGCGTCCATGCCCCCAGCGCCTGGCTGGCGACAGCGGCACTGCCTGCCTGGCAGGCTTGCAGCGTTGCTTCCAGCTGCGCGTCGGCACCTTCGGCGCGGGCGCGCTTGCGCTCGGCCAGCCGCTGGCGCAGCCGGGCCAGCGCCGGCCGCATACGCCACCACGACAGCCCGGCTGCCAGCACAGCCACCAGCCCCACTGCCCCCCACAGCAATGTCCGCCAGGGCAAGCCGCCCTCGCCCGGCAGCGCGCCGGCAGACGGACCGCCCGGGGCCAGCGCGCTGCCCGCGCGCGCGGGAGCCACTACCACCCTGATCGCGGGCGCTTCGGACTTTGCCGGCTTGCGTGTGGCCGGATCGACCCAATCCACTGTCACCGCCGGCAGCGTGTAGGTACCGGTCCGCTCGAACACGTAGGTGATGGCATCCACGCGCGTGCCGCCCGGCCCGGGCGCGTCCTGGGCGTGATCGGACAGCAGCCGCGCATCGGCGCTGAAGACACGCACCCCGCGCGGCGCCGCGGCGTGCGGCGGATGGATCATCATGGCCTGGGTCTGCGGCGCAAAGGTGGTGACGGTGCGCACCAGGGCATCGCCCGCGCGCAGCCGCACGGTGCCTTCGTCGGAGGCGTGGTCCAGCGCCTGTGTCACGGTGAGCCGGGCCACCGGCAGCAAGGGCCGTCCGATTCCGGCGCCGGCCTTCACCGCGCCGCCGGCTCCCGCGCGGATCCGCGTGGGCGGGAAGGTCACGCTGCCCTCGCGCGACGCGCCGTCGTCGCCCGCATAAGTGAAGCGCACGGTCGCGGATGGCAGCTCGAAGTCGCCATCCTGCTCGGCGGTGAAGGCATAGGTCTTGCGGATGCCGGCGTAGCCAACCCCATCGATGATTTCGGTCGAGTTCAACGCGCGCTGGTCAGGCATGGTGACGACGGCGCCCGGCACCTGGAGCACCGGGAAGGCCGGCGCCGACATGAAGAAGTTGGGCGCCAGGATAGTGACGTCGATGCTGATCTGCTGGCCGACCAGCACCGGCTGCTTCGCGCCCACTTCCACGCGCACGATGGGCTCGGCGGCACGCGCGAGCAAGGGCAGCAGCAACGCCGCCATCAGCAAGATGACCAGCGGCGCAAGCCGCCGCAGCCACCCGCGCTGACACACGGCGCGGCCGCTCATCGCTGCCCCTGCTGCGGTGCGGCCTGCCCGCGCTGCAGCGCGAACTTGCGCTGCAACAGGTCGGTCGGCGTGGTCTGGATCGCGCGCATCCACATCTCGGCGTCCTGCGTCAGGCCGATATGCATGGACTGGCCGCCCTGCTCCGGCGGCTTCGCGGCGTCGTACTTGATTTCATCCGGCGGCACGTCGGGGGGCTCTTCCTGGTCGTCGGGGTCTGGCTTGTCTTTTGGCTTCTGCTGCGCCAGCAGCTTTTCCATCAGCGCCAGGTTGGCCGTGGCCGCCGGCCATTGCGGCTGGCGCCTGAGCGCCTGACGGTAGCGCGCGGCGGCTTGCTGGTACTGGCCCTGCCGCGCCAGCGCATTGCCCTGGTTGTAGTCGGCCTGCGGTGAATCGACCAGCGCGAAGCTCTGCACCGCCTGCGCGTACTGGCCGGCGCGATACTGGGCGACGCCGCGCCACATCGCATCGTCGAACAGGGTCGCGGCGCGCGCGAAGTCGCGCTGCTCGAAGGCGCGGCGGCCTTGCTGGTCATGCGTCAGCCACAGGTCGGCAAAACGCCACGGGCGCGCGCCATCGGCCTGCTGTGCGCGCAAGCCCGGCTGCGGCGCAGCGAACGCCAGCGCCAGCAGCAGGCCGGCGGTCCAGCGCACGGTCCAGCCCTTGCGGAACCACAGCATGGCCAGCAGCGTGACCGGCAGCACCAGCCACCAGCCTTCATCCTTCCAGCGCGTGCGGTCGCCAGCCTGCATCTGTTCGAGGTGCGACTGCACATGGCGCTGCACCCACGCCACGTCGTCGTCGCTGCCGGGCGTGAAGGTGGCGAGCGGTGTGCCGCTGTCGTCGCCGAAGCGCTTGAACGCCGCCACATCCAGCCGCGCGAACACACGTGCGCCGTCCTGTTCGACATAGCCGCCCGCTGCATTGCGCAGCGGCCCGCCCTGTTCCGTGCCGATGGCCAGCACCACCGGCTGGCTGCGGCCGCTGTCCGCCTGCGCGCGGAAGGCCCTGGCGGCGGCGGGGTCCACGCCGTCGGTCA
Source organism: Cupriavidus sp. FW305-26 (assembly GCF_058787975.1). NCBI lineage: Bacteria > Pseudomonadati > Pseudomonadota > Betaproteobacteria > Burkholderiales > Burkholderiaceae > Cupriavidus > Cupriavidus sp. FW305-26. The sequence continues at coordinate 117,867 of NZ_JBYTAH010000004.1, read as the reverse complement.
GGAACAGGATGGTGCCGGGCACCGGCTCACGCGCCAGGTCGGCGTCGATGGTGCGCAGCGCCTGTGCCATGTCGCGCCCCGGCACCGGCATGATGCGGGTCTGCAGCGCATCGACAAAGGTCTGCAGCAGGTTGGTGTCGTCCGTCAGCGGCAGCACCAGGTGAGTGGAGCCGGCATAGGCATAGATCGCAGTGCGGCCGCCGTCGCGGCGCGCCAGCAGCGCCTTGATCTTGAGCTTGGCGCGCTCCAGCCGCGTGGGCGTGACGTCCACCGCGTCCATGGTGCGCGACAGGTCCACGGCGATCGCCAGCGGTGCCTTGTCATCCAGGAACGGCGGGCGCTCCTGCCGCCAGCTCGGCCCTGCCAGCGCGATGGCGCCGAGTGCCAGCAGCAGCGCGGTCAGGTGCACCGGGCGCAGCGCCACGCGGCGGCGTTCGCCGATCACCAGCGCGTCGAGCAGGTGCGGCGCGATGGTCTGGCGCCAGCGCCGCCGCACATCGCCGCGGCGCTGCACCGCCCACACCAGCAGCGCGGCCGGCACCAGCACCAGCAGCCACCACGGGCGCAGGAAATGGAAGTGCGCAAGCGTGTCGAGGGCCTGCATCAGCGCCCCTCCCCGGCGGCATTCGCGATCTCGTCAGCTCCTTTGGCCGTGCCACGCCGGCGCGACAACCACGCCGAGTAGCCGAACATCAGCAGCTGGTACGCCAGCACCAGCGCCAGCGCCGCCCCCAGCGGCCACATGAACAGCTCGCGCCGCGGCCGCCATGACAAGGTCTTCTGGTTGTGCGGCGTGATCCGGTCCAGCGTCGCGTAGATGGTCTCCAGCCCGCCCTGGTCGGCGCCGAAGAAGTAGCGCCCCCCGGTCTGCGCGGCCAGCCGCTGCAGTACGCCGAGATCGACCTTCTCCTCGCCCGAAGCATTGGGATCGCCGATGCCGATGGTATGTACCACCACCTTGCGCTCCTTGGCGATCCCCCCCGCGCGCTCGGGCGGCATCCGGCTGGCGGTGTCGTTGCCGTCGGTCAGCACGATCAGCACTTTCTCGGGCGCTTCGCTGTGCTCGAACATCTTGATGCCGAGCCCGATGGCATCGCCCAGCGCCGTGCTCGGCCCGGCCATGCCCGGCAGCAGGCCGGTGATCAGCGTCTGCACCAACTGGTGATCCAGCGTGAACGGTGCCAGCGGGTACGGCGCGTCGCCAAACACGATCAGGCCGATGCGGTCGCCCGGGCGCCTGGCGACAAAACCGCTCACCACCTGCCGCACCGCCTGCACGCGCGGGATCAGCGCGCCGGACGGGTCGCGGAAGTCGCGTGTGTCCATCGACTGCGACAGGTCCAGCGCGATCAGCAGGTCGCGCGCCGGCTGCACCTTCTGGATCGGTGCCTCCAGGAACTGCGGCCGCGCCAGCGCCGTCACCACCAGCGCCCACGCCAGCGGCGCCAGCACCCATTGCAGCCGGTTGCGGCGCGACACCACGGCCCCGGTGGCCGGGGTCAGGCCGGCGGCGCTGGCCACCTCGCCAAAGAACGGCAGGCGCACCGACGGGCTTTCCTCGCGGTACGGCGGCAGCCACCACCACAGCAGCAACGGCAGCGGCAGCAGCACGAAGAGCCAGGGGTATTCAAACTGGTACATGGTGCTCCGCGATCCAGCGCCGGCACGCGCCGGCCACCGCCTGCACCTGCGTCTCGGGCCATTGCGCCAGCACCGCGTCGTCGCGGTATTCGGCGTCCTGCACCAGCGCAGCCAGCAGCGGCGCGGCATCTTGTGCGCGCCCGGCGTGTGCCTGCAGGAATTCGGCCCAGCCGGCGCCGGCCAGGCTGGCAACCTGGGCGCGCGGCCACGCGGCCAGCGCCGTGCGCTTGAGCAGCGCCGCCATCTGCCGCAGCGCGGCGACGCGGTGCGCGGGGTCAGCGCCCAGCGGCAGTCCTGCCAGTTCGGCCAGCGCCTCGCGCCGGTAGCGGTTGGCGCGGTAGCGCCGCCACGCGCGCCAGCCTGCCCAGGCCAGGGCCAGCAGCAGCAAGGCGCCGGCGATCGGCCAGCCGATGGTCTGCGGCGCCCAGGATGGGGGCGGCGGCACGGCTACGTCGGCAAGGGTGGCCAGCGTAGCCACGCCCGTGCTGTCTTCGACGCCCGCTGCGGTGCTGTGCGTGAGGCTCATCGCGCCGCTCCTGCGCGTTGCCGCACCGGCGTCTGCTGCAGCGGGCGGCCCAGCAGCCGGCGCAGCTGCAGCGCCGTTTCCTCTGCCGCCGACAGCGGCAGCAGCGGCACGCCGATGGCGTGGTGCCAGTCCAGCAGCGCCTTGGCGTGCGTATCGACAAACTCCGCAATGCTGCGCCGCGTGGCCGCGTGGCCGAAGCCCAGCTCCACCTGCAGTTCGCCGTCGCTGACCACCAGTTGGCCGGACTCCGGCAACTCGCTCAGGAAGGGATCGTGGACCAGGATGGTCAGCACGTCGTTGCGCGCCGCCATTTCCAGCATCAGGTCGCGGGTGCGATCGTCATGGCCGTCGAAATCGCTGATGACGATAACCAGGCAGTCATGGCGCGCCATGCACGCGGCGCGCTCCAGCGCCGCGTTCAGCTGCCCCGCGGCGCGCCGCGCCGGCGCATCGGCGCGCAAGGCCTGGTTGAAGCGCGCGATGGCGCCCAGCAGCTGCTGCACGGCTTCGCGGCTGCGGCGCGGGGTGAACTCCTCGGCCTTCGCATCGCCGAACACCACGCCGCCGACGCGGTCGCCTTCGGCCAGCACGCGCCAGGCGGCCAGCGCTGCCGCCTCGGCCGCGCTGACCGACTTCATCGCGCGCCGGCTGCCGAAGAACATATTGATGCGCTGGTCCACCACCAGCAGCACGGGACGGTCCTTTTCCTCGGTGTAGACGCGCACGTGCGGCTTGCCGGTGCGCGCGGTCACGCGCCAGTCCATGCTGCGGATATCGTCGCCGGGCAGGTACAGGCGCAGTTCCTCGAAGGTCAGTCCGCGTCCGCGAACCTTGGAAGCGTGGCGGCCGGCCAGCACGCTGTGCACCGGCTGGCGCGGCAGGAAGTGGAAGTCGCGCGCGGCCACTTCCAGCGCGGCCAGCGCCGCCGCGTCCACGCTGACGCCGGCAACGGTCGCGGCAGCCGGCGCCTGCACCGCAGATGGCGCGGCGCGGGCCATGGCACGGAACGGCAGACGCATCGGCTAGCCCTCGCGCGCCGTCAAGCCACCGCCACCCGCTGCACCAGGCGGTCGATTGCGGCATCGGCACCGATGCCGGCCGCATGCGCCTCGTACGACAGGATCAGCCGGTGGCGGAACACGTCGTGCACCACCGCCTGCACATCCTCGGGCGTGACGAAATCGCGCCCATGCAGCCAGGCGTGCGCGCGCGCCACCTTGTCCAGCCCGATCGAGCCGCGCGGGCTCACGCCGATCTGGATCCACTTGTCGAGGTCGTCGTCCACGGGCTTGGGAGCGCGCGTGGCTTGCACCAGCGTCACGATGTAGCGCTCCACCGCATCGCTGACATGGATGCCATGGATCTCCGCCCGCGCGGCGAAGATCGCTTCGGGCGCCAGCCGCACTGCCTGCGCCCCACCCCCCGCCCCGCCGCCGGCCTCTTCCTCGCGGGCCAGCTTGACGATGTCGGCCTCGGCGTCCGCCTCGGGATAGCCCACGCTGACATGCATCAGGAAGCGATCCATCTGGGCCTCGGGCAGCGGATAGGTGCCCTCCTGCTCGATCGGGTTCTGCGTGGCCATCACCAGGAACAGCGGCTCCAGCTTGTGGGTGGTGCCGCCGACGGTGACCTGGCGCTCCTCCATGGCTTCCAGCAGAGCCGCCTGCACCTTGGCCGGCGAGCGGTTGACCTCGTCCGCCAGCACCAGGTTGGCGAACACCGGGCCGGCCTGGAATCGGAACTCGCCCTTGCCGCCTTCGGTGAAGTACACCTCTGAACCCGTGATGTCGGCGGGCAGCAGGTCCGGCGTGAACTGGATCCGCGACAGCCGCGCATCCAGGTTGCGCGCCAGCATCTTGATGGCCCGCGTCTTGGCCAGCCCCGGCAACCCTTCCACCAGCAGGTGGCCATCGGCCAACAGGCCAAGCAGCAAGCGTTCGATCATGCGCTGCTGCCCCACAATCGATTCGCCCATGCGCTGCTGCAGGGCCAGGACGTCGTCGCGTGCGCTCATGGCGTGTTCCTTGGTTCAGCAGGTGCGCGGCGGGCGGGGCGAGCTGACTGGCCGCCGACGAACCAGGCGTAGTAGGGATTGTCGGGATCGGCGCGCATGGCCTGCGTGATATGGCTTGCCCAGGCTTCGCGGTCACCGCGGTAGGCATCGAGGCCGGCGCGGTAGAAGGTGTGCAGCACTTCGCGCTCGCGGCGCAAGTCGCTCCAGAATGCGTCATCGGCGCCCGCCAGCGGGGGTTCGCTTTGCAGCGACAGCAGCCTGGACAAGGTTTCCGGGAAGGCGTCGCGGCGGACCCAGCCGGCGTATTCGATGCGCGGGCGGTCATCGGTGACGGCCGGCGCATCGGCCGCATACCAGTCCAGGCCGGCGCGGTCGGTGACCCAGGTCGCCATCAGCGCCGCCGGCGAGCGCACGCCCACGGCCTGCAGCGCGGCAGCAACTCCCGGCTGTTCAAAGCGCGTGCGGATGCGCGCGGCATCCAGCGCCAGCGGCGACAGCGAACCCACCAGCATCATCTCGTGCAGCTCGGTGGTCCACAGCATGGCGTGCGGGAACACGTCCAGGAAGCTGCGCACCAGCATGCGGGTGTCTTCGTCGTTCTGCGTCGGCAGCGGCAGCCACTGCGCCACCAGCCCGCCGGGTTGCAGCCGCGCTGCCGCGAGGCGGTAGAAATCGGTCGAATACAGGTTGACCACGCCAGCCGCCGACGGAGGCGGCGGCTCCAGGGTGATCAGGTCGTACTGCTGCGTGCTTTGCAGCAGTTCACGGCGGCCGTCGCGCAGGCGGATGTCCATGCGCTTGTCGGTGGCCACGCCGAAATTGCCCTCGAAGTTGGGCACGGCGCGCGCCACCGGCGGCAGCAGTTCCGCCACCACGCGGTGTTCAAGGCCAGGCCAGGCCAGCGTGGCGCCGGCCGTGATACCGGTGCCAAGGCCGATGACCAGGGTGGATTTGGGCGTGCCGTTGTGCACGATCAACGGCAGCAGCGCCTGCAGCCGCATATAGCGCTGCGAGGTCATGGCATCGCCCGAATTGGAGACGCCCTGGATATACAGGCGTCGGAAGCGGTTGCTGGACGAGGTCTGCTCCACCACGGCCACGGTCGCGCCGCGGCCCTCCTCGTAGAACACCAGGTCGCCGCCGCGGGCGCGCGCCAGCAGCGTGGCGAGCCGGTCCGCAGGCGCCAGCGCGGCGGCGATCACGGCCAGCACACTGACCATCGGCACCGCCCAGCGCGCTACGCGGCGCACACCACTACCCAGCGCCACCGCCACCACGCCGACCACGCCAGCGGTCACTGCCAGCAGAGACAGCGTATGCACCAGCCCCAGGTATGGCACCAGCACAAAGCCGGCCAGCGCCGTGCCGGCGATGCCGCCCAGAGTATTGAGCGCCACCACGCTGCCGACGCCGGCGCCGACGTGCCGGCTATCGACGCTCACGCGCAGCACGAAGGGGAACGCCGCGCCCAGCAACAGCGTGGGCACGAACACGACCGACAGCGCCGCCAGCGCAAAGCTGGCACAGGCCGCCACCAGCGGGCTGGACGTCAGCCCCTGCACCCAGGCGGACAGGCTGCCCTGCGCACGCAGCAGCCATTCGCCCAGCAACACGAATTCAAGCAACGCCACCAGCCCCGCCCCCGTCACCAGCAGGCCGAAGGCGCCCCAGGGGTCGCGCACCCGGTCGGCATGGCGCGCAGCCAGCGCGCTGCCGATAGCCAGGCCGGCAAGGTACGTTGCCAACACCACGGTAAAGGCGAAGGTACGCGTGCTGAGGAACTGCACGATGGCCTGCGACCAGACCACTTCGTAGCCGAGGGCAATGCCGCCGGCAGCGGCATACAGCACCAGCGCCAGCCGGCCGTTGGCGGCATCGCCGCCGGCAGCGGCGCCTTGCCCGGCAGCGGCGGCAACCGGCTCGGCCGCAGCTTGCGTGCGCGCAGCCAGCAGCCAGGCCACCAGCGCCGCGGCGCCATTGAGCATGCCTGCCGTGACCGCACTGCCCAGGATGCCCAGCAGCGGCACCAGCACGAATCCAGCCAGCAGCGTGCCGGCGATGGCGCCGGCCGTATTGGCGGCATACAGCCGCCCGCCATGCACGCCCACACGGCCGGCACCTGGCGTCAGCACGCGCATCAGCACCGGCAAGGTGCCGCCCATGGCGGCTGCAGGCAGGATCACCAGCACAAAGGGCAAGGCCCACGCCAGCCATCCGGTGCGCTGCTCCAGCCAGGCGAACGGCGCTGCCGCATGCGCCAGCGCCACGGTGGCGCCGATGCCCAGCACCAGGACGCCGATTTCGAGCCACGCATACAGGCGCAGCGGATTGCCGTGGCGGTCGGCCACGCGGCCGAACAGCCAGCCGCCCAGGGCCAGCCCGCCAAAAAAGGCGCTGACCGCGGTGGTGACCGCGTGCACGTCGACGCCCACCACCAGCGACAGCTGGCGGATCCAGACGATCTGGTAAACCAGTCCGGCCGTGCCGGATATGAACAGCAACACGGCCGCCCAAAGCCACGTCTGGTCGGCCGTGTTGCCCCGCAGCGCCAAGGCGGATGCGGAATATTCGGTCTTCACGGAGCGCGCCCGGCGCCCGTCCTTGCCACCATGGCCGCCCGGGGCGGCATGAGATTCGATCATGAACTGGACCGTTGGCGCGAAGGCCCGCGCGTACGCGGGCCTTCGCCGGTTTCAACTGCCGTCACAGGCGGACGGCGCTGATGACTGACTGCATTACTTCTTCTTCATCGATTCTTCAATCTTCTTGTCGACCTGCTCGCGCACCTGGTCGATGCTGAAGCTGGCCGGGCGCTGGCTCGGCGGGTAGTTGACGAAGGTCTGGAGGAACGCCGCAGCCTTCATCGTCCCGATCTCGGTCAGGTACGCGTTCTTGCCCAGCCAGTCGTTGTACTGGTCAGAAACGATGTCTGCGCGTTCATACGGATCCATGCGCAGGTTGAAGATCTTCGGCACCCGCAGGCACTTGAACGGATCCTGCCAGACCTGGAACCCGCCCGGTGTAGTCTGCTCGCAGAAGACGACCTTCCAGTCGTCATAGCGCATCGCCACGAGCACGCCGTCGTCGTTGAAGTAATAGAACTCCTTGCGCGCGCCCTTGTTGGTCTGCCCCGTCAGGTACGCCAACTGGTTGTAGCCGTCGAGGTGTACCTTGGCGTTCTTGCTGCCAAGCGACGTACCCTTTAGCAGCCGCTCCTTGATATCGCCGTCGCCAACGGCAGCCAGCAGCGTCGGGAACCAGTCAAGCCCGGAGAACATCTCGTTGCTGACGGTGCCCGCCTTGATCTTGCCCGGCCAGCGGATCATCGCCGGTACGCGGAACGCGCCTTCCCAGTTGGTGTTTTTCTCGCTGCGGAACGGCGTGCTTGCCGCATCAGGCCAGGACCACTGGTTGGGGCCGTTGTCGGTGGTGTAGATGACGATGGTGTTGTCCGCGATCTTCAGGTCATCGAGCGTCTTGAGCAGCTTGCCGACGTCGCCGTCGTGCTCGATCATGCCGTCGGCGTAATCGTTGCCGGGCATGCCGCTCTGGCCCTGCATGGACTGACGCACATGGGTGAACGCGTGCATGCGGGTTGTGTTCATCCAGACAAAGAACGGCTTGTCGGCCTGGACCTGCTTGGTAATGAACTTCTGCGCCGCGTCGGTGGTCTCGTCGTCGATGGTCTCCATGCGCTTGGTAGTCAGTGCACCGGTATCCTCGATCTTGCCGTCGGCCGTGGAGTGCAGCACGCCGCGCGGCGAGAAGTTCTTCACGAATGGATCGTTCTTGTCCTTCGGCCAGTACGGGCGCTGCGGTTCTTCTTCGGCATTCAGGTGATAGAGGTTGCCGTAGAATTCGTCGAAACCGTGCTTGGTCGGCAGGTACTCGTCGCGGTCGCCCAGGTGGTTCTTGCCGAACTGGCCGGTGGCGTAGCCGAGCGGCTTGAGGGCCTCGGCAATGGTCACATCGCGGGCTTGCAAGCCCACGGTCGCCCCCGGCGCGCCTACCTTCGACAGGCCGGTGCGCAGCGGCGACTGGCCCGTGATGAACGACGAGCGGCCCGCCGTGCAGCTGTTCTCGGCGTAGTAGTCGGTGAAGATCATCCCCTCACGGGCGATGCGGTCGATGTTCGGCGTGCGATGGCCCACCACGCCCATGCTGTAGGCGCTGATGTTGGTCTGGCCGATGTCGTCGCCGAAGATCACCAGGATGTTGGGCTTCTTGCCCGACGTATTGACAGCCACTGGCGCGGAAGCGGCTTCAGGTGCAACCGGCAGGTTGGACTGCGCCGGCGGCTGTGCCGGCGTCGCGGACGTGTCCGGCGCCGCCGCAGCCGGGGCCGGGGTCGCCGGCTGCTGCGCGGCAGGCGCCTGCTGTTTGGGCTCGTCTGCCTTCTTGCAGCCGGCGATCGCCGCGATGGCGATCGCCATTGCGGCCATGGCAAAGCGCGCGCCGCGCCTTGCCGGGGTGGACTCTGTCATTCGTTGCATTGCTGCTCCCGATAGTCAAACAGCTTCAACCTGCGTCCGGCACGCCTGGCATGCCGGCTCCCTCTTCTGCCTACTTCGCACCAGCCGTGGGGTAAACCTGCTGCCAGTCCTGCTTCATGCTGACCACCGTCCAGCCCTTGGCGCGGGCAGCGTCCAGTGCCTTGTCGAGCTTGCCCACCTTTGACTGGCGGTCATAGGCGAACTCGCGCTCGGCATCGTCGTGATGCACCAGCACGCCCATGCGCGGACCGTCGCCGCCGGTGGTGTACTCCAGCATCTGCAGGTCGCCGTCGGAGTTGCCCACGGCGAGGATCGGCCGGCGGCCGATATGGCGGTAGATGCCGACCGGCTTGCCCGGCCCGTCATCCACGAATTCCAGCTTGGGGTCGCGCACCAGCACCGGCCTGCCGTCGCGCACCAGGTAGCGCACGGCCTGCGAGGAGCCGATCACCTGCTCGGGCGGAATGCCATAGACAGCCTGGCTCCAGGGGCGCATGAACTCGATGGTGCCGCCGGAGACGATGTAGGTCCTGAAGCCGTTGGCGCGCAGGTAGGACAGCAGTTCCAGCTGCGGTTGATAGACCAGCTCGGTATAGGGCCGGTTGAACCTGGGATGCCGCGATTTCGCCAGCCAGTCGCGGATGGTGCGGTCATACTCGTCCGTGGTCATGCCGCTGTTGGCCGTGACGACCAGGCCGGCCAGCTGCTTCTCGTTGCGCATCAGGCCCTCCATGTCGTTGGCCATCAGCGCCTTGAAGGCGGGGTTGTTGCGCCACTCCGGGTGTTGCGGCGCGGCGGCGCGGATCTGGTCGAGCAGGAAGAAGAACTGGAAGTACAGCGGCTGCTCGCTCCACAGCGTGCCGTCGTTGTCGAACACTGCGACGCGCTCCTCGGGCGGCACGAATGTCGGCGAGCCCTTGCGCGTCACGTCGGCAACAAACTTCAGCAGTGCCTGCCGTGCCGCACCGTCGCGCCACGACGCCAAAGCCTGCGCGGCCGGCTGCGCCGCCTGGGTGACGGCGGCCTGAGACTCGGGCGCCGTGGCGGGCGTCGAACAGCCCGCAAGCGCAAGGCCGGCCAGCACCAGCGCGGCAATGGCCCTGCGCGAGGGGCTGGCTAGGAATCCGCGGGTGGCAGCGATGTCCATATGGTTCACTCCTGTCGCGTGCTGTCGTGCTCGTCGTTGTGCTTTGGTTCGCGCGGGCGCAGCGCTATCGAGCCGCCTGCCCGGACTGGCCGGCCAAGGCCACCGGCGCCTGCCGTTGCCGTTCCGCCCAGCGGCCCTCGTCCATCACCAGCCGGAAACCGAGGTGCGACATGCTGTTGTACGGGTCGGTCCCGCGCCGCGCGCTGGGGCGGTAACTGAGGCAGAAATCCTCGTTGCAGAGGAAGGAGCCGCCGCGCGTGACGCGCTTGGGCGCATTCACCGGGACGCCGGGCTCGGCCGGATCCCACGAGGCCATCGGGCCGACCGGGTTTTCGATCGGCTGGGCCTTGCCGGCCTCGCGCCGGAACTGGTCGGCCCGATACCAGTCGGACACCCACTGCCAGGCATTGCCGGTCATGTCGGCCAGGCCATAGCCGTTGGGCGGGAAAGTGCCAACCGGGCTGGTGCCGAGCGCCCCGCCCGCCTTGGGGCTGACCACCGGGAACGGCTGGTTCTGCTGGCCCTGCCAGACATTGGCCATCTGCTTGCCGTCGGGGGCGAACTGCTCGCCCCAGGCATAGTTGGCCTGCTCCAGCCCGCCGCGCGCGGCAAACTCCCATTCCGCCTCGGTGGGCAGGCGCTTGCCGGCCCACTTGGCGTAGGCCTGCGCGTCTTCATACGAGACCTGGACCACCGGGTGGTTGTCCTTGCCTTCGATCGAGCTGCCAGGGCCGGTCGGATGGCGCCAGTCGGCACCGGGCACATAACGCCACCAGCGCGAGTAGTCCTGCAGCGGCACCGGCCGCGGCGTGCCCACGAAGACCATGCCGCCGGCCACCATGGCGCTGTCGGGCGGGCGCGGCGTGCCGGGCGGCAGCTGGACCCGCAGGGTTTCCCAGTCAGGTGCCCGTTCCGCGGTCGAGACGTAGCCCGTGGCTTCGACGAACTTGCGGAATTCCGCGTTGGTGACGTGGTGCTGGTCCATCCAGAAGGCGTGCACGCGCACCTTGTGGGCCGGCTTTTCGTTGGGCTGCGCCATCTTGCTGTCGCTGCCCATCAGGAACTCACCGCCGGGCACGCGCACCATGCCAGCGGGTCCGCGCTTGCCATCGCCGATGACGATGGCGGGCGCCGTTGGCGTCCGCCCCTTCATGTACCAGTAGCTGGCGCCGAGGCCTGCTGCGACCCCGAGACCCAGCAGCACCAGGATCAGTGCCCTCTGCCCGCTGCGCCGTCCCGCGGCAAGCGCAACCGAGCCGGAACGCCCCGCGCCCGCGCCGGGATTGCTGCCTTTACGTCGTCCGCTCATTCACTCCGCCTCTTTGTATACAAATCATGCTGATTCAGCGCAAACCATGATCTCAGATGGCTACGGTTATCAGAAGTCAGCTTTTTCTCGTTCGGGGGCCAAGTGAATTAAGTTTTTCTTGCGCGCACTGCCACTGGCGCCCTGCTCATCGCTCGCTATCTGCCCTTGGCACCATCTTCGTCAGGGCCGCCGGATCTTCCTCACCCTCATTGAGGATGCCGTAGTCCGCCGGAAACAGCGCTGCCAGCGGTGGCGGATACTGAAAGGCGTGCAGCGGCTCCAGGTTTTCGCCAGCGTCGATCACGAACACCTCGATCAAGCGGCTGCGGCCGCCGTTCTCCTGGCCTGCCACATAGTAGTGAACGCGGTTTTGCCAGACGAAGTGCCCGCCGAAGTAAGGCTTGGAGACATCCGGCAGCCCGGCCAGATGCGTTTCGCACAGCAGCACCGCTTCGCGCAGGTAGTTCCGGCTGGACGTCTCATCGGAGGCGGACAGCCTGGCCATCATGCCCCGCCTGTCCTTGATCTTCTTGATTGCCATAGCGTAGCGAGCAGGTTGGGCGCGTGGGCGCCCGGACAGCCTACCGGCACATCGAGCGGACCTCGCAACTCAGTGCCATGCGCTCCCCACCTGGATATAGAAGGCGTTCTGGCCCTTGCTGTGGGCCACATCGAGACCGATCGACACCCCCAGCTTGCGCGCAATCATGTAGCGAAAGCCCGCGCCTACGCTGTAGATGGTCGATGCATCGGAAAAATCATGCCAGCGCCCATATGCCTTGCCCAGGCCGGTGAAGCCCAGCAGCGACCAGCGCGGCGTCACGTCCCAGCGCAGCTCCATTTCTGCCGCCAGCGCATTGCGGTCCTGGCAGCGCCCCTTCTGTACCCCGCGCAGGTCCACGAACGGCTGCGCGTAGAACGGCACGTCGCCGGTGGAAAAGCGCGTATCGGCGCGCAGCCCCAGGATCACGGGGCGCGCCAGCCGGCAGCCAGGTGAAGCCGCGCGCGTTATACATATTGAATGACTGCGTGCTGCCGAAGCCGCCGCGCGCGAACTGCGCCTCCAGCTCGGCATAGCTGCCGCGGCTGGGATAGAAGATGTTGTCGCGCGAGTCATAGTCGACCACCAACCCGGCCTTGCCGATGCGCTGGGTCTTGTCGAAGCTGCCGAGTTCACCCGCATCGCCAACCTTGAAGGTCGCGGTCGAATCGAAATACACGTAGCGCGGCCCCACGTACCAACGCGTATCGGCAACCCGCACGAGCAGTTGCTGCACCAATGCCACGCCTCTGAGTTCGTAGGCACGGGGCTGGTTCAGCAAGCCGAAGTAGTCCAGGTTTGCATTGACCTTGGCGATGCCCCCAAGATAACGGTAGCGGTCGCCGTCCCACGTGTGGAAGTGCGCCACGCCTGCGCCCCAGGTGCCGTTTTCCGTATACGCACCGCCGATGGCTGTAATGTTCGGCGGTGCGGGCCCCTTTCCACTGGCCTTGGCGCTGGCCGCCGCATCCGCCATGGATTCCGAGAAGAACATCAGCCCCAGCCCGCCGCCGTAGCCAACGGCTGGTTCCGTGATAACGACCGGCACCGGCAGCGCGCCCTTGTGATTGAGCAGGAAGTCGCTCATGTCCAGCTTGCCGTCCTCAGGATCGAAGAACGACAGCGGTTTCTTTTCAGCCGGCGCTTCAGCCTGGCCGAACGCGGCGTCGCACCAGAGCAAGGCCAGTGCGCTTAGCAGCGATGCAATGCGCTGGCTTGCCTGGGAGCGGGTCATCAGCAAGTTATGAAAGTCCCTGCTTATGGCTACAGCGGGAACTGGATATTCAAGCCCATGAACACCTGGAATTTGGGCACCCCGACTCCCTCGTGCCCCACCGTCCATTGCGGCTCGGCAAACAGGTTGTAGATTTCCTTGCCGATTTTCCAGATCTTGCCCGCGCCGATACCGAGGGGGATGTAGTAATTCCCACGCTTGAGGTCGAAATTCCAGGTTGCGGTGCTGCGCAGGTACCTGCCTTGCGGCAGGTTATAGATCACGAACGGCTGCGCGGTCAGGTTGTCCTGGGTGGGCCGGTCGCTTTCCCCGGCAAATGAATGCTGCCAGGTCACGAGCCCGCCGATCATGCCCCATTTCTGCGGGGAAATACCCACGCCGGCCAGGCCGGCCTGCCATTTCCCGGTGCCGGTCTGGTCGCGCGATGCCGTGGGAATGGTGAGTTGGGGGCCAATGCCCCATTCCATGCCCAGGCCCTTGAGCAACACCAGGTTGAACAGGTTCAGGTCGCCCAGTCCGGTCTTGCTGCCATCCGGCGCGACATTCGGCGTGGTGACGACGGGCATCGTGAACCGGACGATCTGCGGCAACCCGAACAGCTTGTGCGGAATGGTGCCGCGCAGCAGGACGCTGTTTCCGTCCTCGTCGCCGAGTCCGTAATAGCGTCCCACGTACTGGTCCTGCAGATTCAGGGTAATGGTCGGGCTCAGCGGATTATTTGACGCATTCATGTCATCCGTCGAGGGCCCTGCCGCACAGGCAAGCGCCGGCAATGTTGCTGCCACGCTGCCCGCAGCAAGCCTTAATCCCTGCATGACTGAATTCATTTGGAATCGTTGCCCTGAATGAAATTGGTAACGCCCGCCGATTGAATATGGCGCTTCCATCATCGCAGACCGCCTCAAGGCCTGTGAAGTAAATATTTGCGATGCCGTGATGAAGATTTTCGTCGGCTTGCGCGCTGGCAGTGACAGGGGTCTTTGCTGGTAGTATGCAATGTCACGAAAATATGAGGGTGGGGCATTGCCTTACTGTGTAATTTCACTATAGCTGGCGCGGGCAGGCATGCGCCAGAGGCCGGCATTCCGGCAAGCGCCTGGCCGGCCTTGCATTCCTTGTTCCTTGAATATGTCAACGACCATCGCAAACCGGCTGGCCATTGCTGCTTCCTTCCTCTTTGCCTGTGCAGGTGCGAACGCGACTGAAGGCGCCCTGGGGCGACCCGTGACCGGCACCAGCGTGCTCCCCAATGTAGGGATCGTGTCGCCGGAACCCGCGCTCATCGTGAATGTCGGCGAGATCTACCTGGATGGCTCGATCGGCGGCAGCCGAAACGTGCCCATCGCAGGCAAGACGGCGCTGGGCGTGGACGGCAAGGTCGCGTTCACCCTGGCAACGGTGATGAAGGTATGGGACACCGATACCGGCCCCTGGAACTTTGCCTCCAGCTTCACGCTGCCCTATGTCTGGACCAAGGTCACGGCCAACATCAGCGCCGGCGGCCGGGGCGCCAGCACCCAGGACACTGCATCGAACCTGTTCGACATCACCTTCGCGCCGATCATCGCGGGCTACCATTTCTCAAAGACCGAGCATGTGGCTCTGAGCCTGAATGTGTGGGCGCCGACCGGCAAGTACGATCCCAACGCACTGGCCAACGCCAGCCTGAACAACTGGACGTTTATTCCGCAAGTGGCCTACACCAAGCTGTTCCCCGAACACGGGCTCGAGTTCGATGCCGTCGCCGGGGTCCAGTTCTACACCCGCAACAACGCCACCGACTACCAGAACGCACCGCTGTTCACGCTCGACACCATGCTGCTCAAGCGCTTTGCCAACGGCGCGGGCCTCGGGTTGATCGCGGGCACGACGCAGCAGCTCGGCGACGACAGCGGCCCGCTGGCCGACCGCCTGAACGGCTTCCGCGGCCATGACTGGGCGGTGGGCCCGATCGTCACCTACGACACCAAGATCGGCGCGAAGAGCCTGCTGTCGCTGGGCTTGCGCTGGGTGCCGACCGTTGCCGGCAAGAACCGCCTGAAGAGCACGAACACGTTCATGGGGACAGCGACTGTCGTGTTCTGATGGCCGCGCGCGCGGTGAGCCCGCTCACCACGTGTACTTCACCCCTGCCCTCAGCGCGTACTGGTAAAAGGATTGCTGGCCCCAGGAACCCGACACATTGGTCCAGCCGGTCCAGCGCTTGCCGAGATCGGCGTTCAGCCCCAGCTTCAGTTCGAAGCGGTTATGCGGATACAGCCCGCCGATCGGCAACTGGTTGAACGAGATATTGGTGTCGGTATCGGAATACCACCAGTTCACCGTCGCATACGGCTGCAGTTTGCGGCCGTCCTCGCGCACGAAGGTCCGATGCGTGCGTACGCCCAGCCGCGCGATGATCCCGCTGGAATCCGCCCCGCTGACGCGCGTGCCGTTGGGCTCGGCAATGTCGTCCTCGCTGTAGTTGACATAGATGAGCTGCGCCTGCGGCTCGATCACCCAGTCGCGCGGCAGTGGGATGGCATAGCCGACTTCCCCCGACAGCCCTAGTCCCTGCGCGTGGTATCGCACCGTCGGCAACTGGTCGCCTTCAACGCGGTTGGTGAACCAGCCATACTGGAACCAGGCATCGACATAGGCGCCCAGCTTGTTCTCGTCGTTCTGGTACCAGGCGCCGTAGACACCCGCAGCCCACCCTTCCACTTTGCCCCTGGCCCGCGTGGGGTTGCCGGCGGCATCCGCGTCGGTGCTGGCGTTGCCATAGCTGCCCGTTACGCCGACATGCAGGCGGTCGGTCTCGCTGGCGACACGCCACCTGGCCAGCTCGGCACCGCCGTGCAGCAGGAAGCTGTCGGTGCGGGTGCGGAAGTTGCCGTCCTTGCTGCGGCTGCCCTCCCACTTGCCCACTGCGCGCAGCCAGCCGCTGCGCGGCTTGTCCTGCACTGGCGTTGCCGCCCCCGGTGGCATTGATATCGAACCCGTCGCGCTCGTTGCCGCCAACCAGGTTGTTGAGGTTCAGCGTCGTGCCCGCATTGACGGTGATAGCCGACCCGCCGGCCGTGCTGTTGGTGACGGCAACACCGTCCATGCCGGCCCCTTGCATCGTGATGGCGCTGGTGCCGCCATTGAACGTCACGCTGGCATCGCCCGGGTTGGTGATGACTTGTGACGCCACGCCACTGGCAGCCGTGGCGGTGGTATTCGTGATGGTGGTCCCGGTCAGGGTCACCGAGGCATTCGCCCCCCTCGCGAGCGCGCGCAGGCTCGCGCCTGTGTTCGTATTGAAGGTGGTGCCTGACACGGTCTCCATCTCGGCGTTGCCCGATGCAGGCGTACAGGACAGTGCCGTATAAGTGCCGCTGGCAATCGTGCCGCAGGCGGTCTGTGCGCGGACTTCGAGCGTTGCCAGGGCCATGGTTCCGGCCGGCGCAAGCCAGTAAGCGATCAGCGCGGCAATCGGCCGCAGGGCGTGGTTGCGTCGCCGCTTGATGATGGCACCGTGCTGCATGCCTGGTCCCGGAACTCGCACAGTGATCTCCTTTGTAGGATTTTTGTTGCATTCTCGGGAACCGGCAATCTGCGCACCAGTGAAACATTTGGTAGGCTGTATTAAGCCTGCTGCGGTAACCCGAACGGGGTAGCAGCGTCAACTTGAGGGATCCACGCACCAACGTCCGCGTTGATCAGGCTCAAGCCCCGATCCATTACAAGCCTGCACACTGGCGCCCATGACCACACTGCCCTCTCCTCCGCCCGTCGCCGCTGATGCGGGCCAACCCAAGCCCCCGCCCCCCTCCGTGGCTGCACGCCGCCCGGCTCTTGTGCCGCGGGGCCGTTTCGCGTGGCTGACTGGTATCCTGAGCTGGACGCTTCTGATTGCCAGCACGCTGTTCTGGTGCGCGCTGCTGTTTCCGCTCGCGCTGCTCAAGCTGGTGCTGCCGTTTGCCCCCGCCAGGCGGCGCATCGATCCGATGCTCAACGGCATCGCCACCGCCTGGATCTCCGGCAACACCGGCTGGTTCGCGTGGATCCAGCATGAGCCGTGGGACGTCCAGGGCAATGAGGGACTGCGCTATGCCGACTGGTACCTGGTCAACTGCAACCACCAGTCGTGGGCCGATATCTTCGTGCTGCAGCGCTCGCTGAACCGGCGCATCCCGCTGCTGAAGTTTTTCCTGAAGCAGCAGCTGATCTATGTGCCGGTTATCGGGCTGGCGTGGTGGGCGCTGGACTTTCCGTTCATGAAGCGACACGGCAAGGCGCAGCTGCGGCGCAATCCGGCGTTGCGGCGCCAGGACCAGGAAACGGCCAAGCGCGCCTGCGCGAAGTTTTCGCTGGTGCCGACCAGCGTGATGGTGTTTGCCGAAGGTACCCGCTTCACCGAGGCCAAGCGCGCGGCCCAGGACTCACCGTACCGCCATCTGCTCAAGCCCAAGGCCGGCGGGCTGGCGGTGGCGCTGAATGCGATGGGCAACAAGTTCCGCTCCCTGCTCGACGTCACCATCGTGTACCCGGAAGGCGCGCCAGGCTTCTGGGACCTGGCCTGCGGACGCGCCGGCCCGGTGCTGGTGCGCATGCGGCAGTTGCCGGTGCCGCCGGCCTTCTGCGAGGCCGACTACGGCAGCGACAAGGCCTTCCGCACGGAATTCCACAACTGGCTGGCACGCCAGTGGGAAGCCAAGGACGCCGAGATCGATGCGCTGACGCCGCCGCGCGAAGGCTGAAGCCCTGCTACCCGGGCAGCCGCTCGACTGCCCGCTTCCCCTGTCCCACCGCCGCGGTCAGCGAAGGGCTGCCGGCATTGTCGCTGTTGGCGATGCTGATATTGCCGACGCCGGCCAGCCCGGGCCACACCGCGTCGGGCGTCACGTTCTCAGCGGCCAGGCTGTCGGGCATATAGCTGTAGCCATGCGCCCAGCGGTTGACGGTGATGCCGCGGATCACGTCCTTCGAAGCAAAGCCCTTGTGCCCGAGCATGCGGTCAAGCTGCGCGCGGATGTCGCGCTCCAGCGTGTCGAACGGCGTGCCCAGCAGCAAGGCGCGGCCCGCGCGGAAGCGGTCGCGCGCCTGCATGCCGCTGTCAGGCACGGTCGGCATATAGAGCATGTGCAGCACGGCCGGATCGGAGGGCTGCCTGCCCGCCGGCGGTTCCAGCCACAGGTCGGTATAGGCCATGGCCGGCGCGTGGATGCGGCGCGTGCGCAGCGCGGCGAACGCCTGCCAGTGGTCGAGCGCCACCTTGGTATAGACCAGCGGCGCCTTGGCCTCGTTGTGCAGCACCTCTTTCTGCTTGGCCGGCAGCGACGGCAGCAGGTACGGGATCATCATGTTGTAGCCGGCCAGCACCACGTGGCGCGCCTCGACGCGATGCAGGTTGCCGCTGAACCCGTAGGTCACGCGCGTGATATTGCCGTCGGGCTCGACCGCGATCGCGGTGCTGTTCAGGCGCAGGCGCACCGGCTGCCCGTCGCGGTCCAGCCGGCTGTAGTCGAACGCGGCCGACACCACATCGGCCGGCCGGGCGATCGACGCCACGCCCGGGATCAGGCTCTGCACCAGCAGCCGTGCCAGCGAGGCATTGCCATCCGGAAACCACAGGCGCGATGCCGGCGACTTGCCAAGCCGCGCATTGCCCGCCGGCGCGGGCATGTTGGCGCCTGCAGGCAGGCCGATGGCGATGGCGTCGGCAACCGAAATCCCATCGGCATCGAGCGCATAGGCATCGTTGCTGCGGCTGCGCAGGAAGCGCTGCCCGGCCAGGCCGATGCCGGCCTTGTCACGCAGGAAGCTGGCGTAACGCATGGAGCGCAGCGCTGCCGCGCGCTCGGTGCCGGACAGCGCCGGCAGGTAATCGGTGGTGCCGGCGGCCAGCCGCGCCAGCGCGGCGCGGTCCGCCACAGGCAAAGGCGTGTTGTCCAGGAAGCGCGACAGGGCAGCCGCGTCCGGGGCACCGGCCTGCTGCCCGCTGCGAACATCGATCAGCTCGCCGAACGGATCGCCAGCCACCCACTGGTCGCGCCCGAAATGCTCGGCATCGAAGAACACGGCGCGGCCCATGCCGAGCGCGGCATAGGGATCCGCAGGCACAGTGCCAGGCGGGCGCGTGGCATCGAGCCCGATCCCCGCCAGCAGTTCGCGCACCGCGGCGTCGCTGGCAGCGCCTGCCGGCATTTCTGCACTGCCGCCATAGGTCACCAGCCGCTTGCCGCGCACCGTGAACTCGTTGCGCTTGGCATGACCGCCGAAGTCGTCGTGGTTGTCCAGGATCAGGATGCGCCGGTTGGCGCCGAAACGGCGCCGGTAGAACCACGCCGCCGCCAGGCCGCTCAGGCCGCCGCCGACCACCACCAGGTCGAAAGCCTCGCGCGCCAGCACGACCGGGTATTTCGCGCCCTCGCGCGCCAGGCTGTGCGCCAGCGTGTAGGTGCCGGCATGGTTGCCGCGCAGACCGGTCAGCGCGGGCGGATACGCCACGCCTGCCCCGCCCTGCTGCGCGTGCAGCAACTGCACCGGCGCAAGGCCGGCGGCAATGGTCAGGGCGGTTCCGTTGAGGAAGTCTCTGCGCGTAATCGTCATCGGGTGCTCATCGGGATGCGTCGCCTGCCGCGGCCGGGTGCTGCGCGGCCAGCTCTTTGCGCCGGGCCGCCACGGCGGCTTCCGGCACCGGCGCCGCGCGGTTGCCCCAGCTGCCGCGGATAAAGGTCAGCACATTGGCCAGTTCCTGGTCGTCCAGCGTCCAGCCATAGCCGGGCATGTGGTAATCCGCCGGCGCGGTGCCCACGCGCGCGGTCACGGCGCCGTCGAGCAGCAGGTTCACCAGCGAGGCCGGGTCGGGATCGGCCACGGTGGGGTTGCCGGCCAGCGGCGGGAACACGCGGGCAAAGCCCTTGCCGTCGGCGCCGTGGCAAGGCATGCAGAACACCGCGTACTGGCGCGCACCGGGCACATCGAAGCGGCCCTGCCGCAGTTGCTGCGCGGTGGCGGCATCATGCCGGAACGGCTTGTCCTCGCCGCGCGCGCCGGGCAGGGATTTCAGGTAGGCGGCCACGGCATCGAGGTCGGGCGCGCTCATGTACTGGGTGGCGGTGGAGATCACCGTGGACATCGGCCCGAACGAGGTCGCGTGCCCGTTGCGCCCGGTGCGCAGGAACTCGGCGATATCCGCGCGCGACCACGCGCCCAGGCCGGTGACCTGGTCACCGGTCAGGTTGGTGGCGGACCAGCCCTCCACGCTCGCCCCGGACAGGAAATGGCGGCTGCGCTCGTCCAGCCCCTTCTCGGCGAACAGGTTGCCGCGCGGCGTATGGCAGGCGCCACAGTGCGCCACCGCCTGCACCAGGTAGGCACCGCGGTTCCAGGCTGCGCCGCGCGCGGGGTCGGTGCGGACCGGGTCGTCATCGACGAACAGGACGTTCCACGCGGCCAGCAGGCTGCGCATGCTGAACGGCCAACGCATCTGCGGCGCGGGGTTGCGCTGCGTGACCGGCGCCACCTCGGCACGCAGGTAGGCGTACAGCGCCGCCACGTCCTCGGCACGCATGCGCGCGTACGAGGGATACGGCATCGCCGGATAGAGCCGCTTGCCATCGCGCGCCACGCCGTGCCGCAAGGCGCGGTCGAACTCGGCCAGCGTATAGGCGCCGATGCCGCTGCCGGCATCGGGCGTGATATTGGTCGAATGAACCGTGCCGACCGCCGTGCGGATCGGCAGCCCGCCGGCAAACGGCTTGCCGCCTTCGCTGGTATGGCACGCGGCGCAGTTGGCGATGCGCGCCAGGTAGCGGCCGCGTTCGATCTGTTGCGTGTCGGTGGCGGCCAGCGCCATGCCCACGGGCAGCAGCACCGCCAGCGTCAGGCAGGCCAGCTTGCGCAGCGCACGGGCTGTGGCGATACCAGGTCCTTGGGGCAGGAAATGCATGGGAGCAGTTTCAGGTCAGGCAGCCGATACCGCCCAGTTTGCCGCAAGCACCAGGCACACCACCAGCCCGGCGGCCACGGCCACGCCAGTCAGGATCAGCGGTACCGGGCGCAAGGTGTCCAGGTCGCGCTGGTGCTCCTGCCCCTGGCGCAGGCCAAAGAAGCCCCACAGCACGGTCCGCAACAGCCTCAACGGGTTCATGGCATCTCCTTGCACAACGCCTTTGTGTACGAGTGCCGATTATGGGCCGTCCGTGCCATCCATAACAGCATCAGATAACAGGGAATCTTACGTATCAGTTTGCCTGTCCGGGAGATAATGCGCTCACCCGCCCCGCCCCCGCCCGCCATGAAACGCTACGAAGCCCTTGCCGAGACCCTGGCTGCCGATATCCGCAACGGCAGCCTGCCGCCGGGCACGCGCCTGCCGTCGATCCGCAAGACCGTGGCCCAGTATGGCGTCAGCCCCTCGACCGCCTTCCAGGCCTATTACCGGCTGGAAGAGCGCGGGCTGGTGCGGGCGCGCGAGCGCTCCGGCTACTACGTGGCGGGACCTGCGCGGCGCGAGCTGCCCCAGCCGCAGGCGCGGCCGTCGCGCCAGGTGTCGACGCAGGTCGACATCTCCAAGCTGGTCTTCGCCGTGCTGGAAGGCGCGCGTGACCGCGAGCTGGTGCAGTTCGGCTCGGCCTTTCCCTCGCCCGAGCTGTTCCCGTGGGAGCGGCTGGGCAAGTCGCTGGCGCGCGCCGGCCGCGCGCTCGACCCGTGGTACTCGGTCAACGACCTGCCGCCGGGCAATACCGCGCTGCGCCGCCAGATCGCGCTGCGCTACCTGGGCGCGGGCGCGCCGCAGCCGGCCGAGGACCTGATCGTCACCAACGGCGCGCTCGAGGCGCTCAACCTGTGCCTGATGGCGGTGACGCAGCCGGGCGACGTGGTGGCAATCGAATCGCCCGGCTTCTATGCCTCGCTGCAGGCACTGGAGCGGCTGCGGCTCAAGGCCGTTGAGATCCCGGTCGACCCCGCCGAAGGCATCGACCTGGGCGCGCTCGACACCGCACTGTCACGGCACCCGGTCAAGGCGTGCTGGTTCATGACGCAGTTCCAGAATCCGCTCGGCGCCAGCATGTCGGAAGACAAGAAGAAGGCGCTGGTGGCCTTGCTGGCGCGCCACCAGGTGCCGCTGATCGAGGACGATGTCTATGGCGAGCTCTACTTCGGCAACCGCTGCCCGCTGCCGGCCAAGGCCTTCGATACGCAGGGGCTGGTGATGCACTGCAGTTCGTTCTCGAAGACGCTGGCGCCGGGCTTCCGCATCGGCTGGGTGGCGCCGGGCCGCTTTGGCGAAGCCATCCAGCGGCTCAAGCTGATGACCACGCTGTCTGCCGGTGTGCCCACGCAGGTGGCGCTGGCCGAATACCTGCAGCACGGCGGCTACGACAAGCACCTGCGCAAGCTGCGCCATGTGCTGGAGATGCAGCAGGGGCGCATGATCGATGCCATCGGCCAGCACTTCCCGGAAGATGTGCGCGTGTCCCGGCCGGAGGGCGGGTATTTCCTGTGGGTCGAGTTTGCGCCCGGCTTCGATGCATTGGCATTGCACCATGCCGCACTGGAGGCAGGCATCGGGCTGGCGCCGGGTCCGATCTTCTCGGCGCGGCAGGGTTACCGCAACTGCATCCGGCTCAACTACGGGCACCTGTGGAGCGATGAGGCCGAGGCCGCGGTAGCCACCCTCGGCCGGCTCATCGCGCAGCAGCAAGGCAGCTAGCGCGCATCGCGATGGCGGCGCAGCGCCCACTCCAGGGTCTCGAACGCTGCCTGTACCACCAGTGCCAGCACGGCCGCCGGGATTGCGCCGGCCAGCAGCAGCGCTGTGTCGTTGAGCGCCAGCCCGGTGGCAATGCGCTCGCCGAAACCACCGGCGCCGACAAAGGCCGCGATTGTGGCCGTGCCGACGCTGATGATGGCCGCGGTCTTGACCCCGGCCAGCAGCACCGGCAAGGCCAGCGGCAGCTCTACATAGCGCAGCACCTGTCCGCCGCGCAGCCCGAGCGCCCGCCCCGCATCGCGCATGCCCTGCGGCACCTGCTCCAGCCCGGTCGCGGTATTGCGCACGATCGGCAGCAAGGCATAGAGAAACAGCGCCACCATGGCCGGCCAGACGCCGATGCGGCCCAGCAGCGGGATCAGCATCGCCAGCAACGCCAGCGACGGCACCGTCTGCAGCACGTTGACCACGCCCAGCACAGCCTGTCCGGTGCGCCGCCGCCGCGCCGCCAGCATCCCCAGCGGCACGCCGACCAGCGTTGCCGCGCCGACCGCCCCCGCCACCAGGCCGACATGGCGCCGCGCCAGGCGCGTGGTGTCGGGCCCGAACAGCGCGGCAGCCAGCCGGCTGCGCGGTTCGGCACCGTCATGCGTTGCCTTTTGCCCCGCAGTGCCGGCCAGGAACGCGCGCGCGATTGCATCGAATGACTGGCCATCGATCTCCGCCGCCGCATTCATGGCGATCATGTCGTCGGCGCTGACGCGCCCGGCCAGCCGCTCCAATGCCTGCCAGGCCTGCGGGAAGCGCTGCGGTACGTCAAGGCGGTAGACCACTACTGCGTCGTAGCGCGGGAAGTAGTGCCGGTCGTCTTCCAGCACGCGCAGCTTGTACTTGCGGATCTTGGCGTCGGTGGAATAGATGTCGATGGCATCGACCTGCCCCGCGGCCAAGGCCTCGTAGGCGACGCCATGGTCCAGCCCGACCGGGCGTTGCGGCAGTCCATAGCGGCTGGCCAGCCCCGGCCAGCCGTCGGCGCGCCCCAGGAACTCGTGGGACAGGCCGAGCCTGAACTGCGGCTGCGCGGCGAGGTCGCTCAGCCGGCGCAGCGCGCCGGCGCGGGCATCGGACACGGCCAGCGCGTAGGTGTTCTCGAAACCAAGCGGAATTGCCGCGCCCAGCCCCATCGGCGCCAGTGCCCGCTGGATGGCATCGAGGCCGGCCCCCGGGGGCAGTTTGAGGATTTCGGCGGCGAGCGTGCCGGTGTAGTCGGGATAGAGGTCGATGCCGCCGGCCTTCAGCGCCTCGAAGACGATCGCGGTATTGCCCAGCCCTGGCTGGTGCTGCGCGGCGCCGGGCGGCCCCGCGGCCTGGGTCAGCAGTTCGCCAAGGATGTACGACTCGGTGAAGCGCTTGGAGCCGATACGCAGCGGATCTGCCGCGCGCGCCGGCATCGCGCCCGCGAGTGCGGCAGCCAGCACCCAGGCCACTGCCCGCCACAACGCGCGCCCTGTTCTCCCGATCTCCCGACTGCCGCGGATCCAAGCCAAAACGTCTGTCCCGATATGGGGCCGGTGTGCGCCCGGCATCGCTACATCATAGCTGCCGCATGTCCTTATCCCGAAATAGTATTTGCTATTTGCATGATGAAGGCATCAGAATCCGGATTACACATACATTAATCCCGAGACCCGGCCCGCCATGGAAATCCGGCAACTGGAAGCCTTCGCCGCAGTCGTCACCACCGGCAGCGTCACCGCCGCCGGGCGCCTGCTCGGCCGCTCGCAGCCGGCCATCACGCGGCTGATCCAGGAGCTGGAGGCCGAGCTGGGCTTTGCCCTGTTCACCCGCAGCGGCCCGCGCGTCAGCCCGACCGAGCAAGGCTTCCTGCTCTATGACGAAGTCGAGCAGACGCTGGCCGGCATGCAGCAGATCCGCACCCGCGCCGCGGCGCTGGCGCGCGGCGATGGCCGGCCCCTGCGCATTGCCGCGACCCCGGCGCTGGCGGCCGGCCTGCTGCCGCCGGCGCTGGCGCTGGCCTTTGAGCGCGGGCTGTGCGCGCCGGAACGCGTCGCGGTGCAGAGTGTGTCGCCCGAACAGGTGGTGCACGCGGTGCTGACCGGCGCCGCCGACATCGGCCTGAACAGCCTGCCGCTGGAACACCGCGGCGTGACCGTGCACTGGATCGGCCAGTCCGCGTGCGTCGCAGCCGTGCGTGCCGACGACGCACTGGCCGCACAGCCTGCGATCGCGCTGCAGGACTGCCGCGGGCGCCGCATCGTGACCATGCAGAACCCGTACCGGCTGCGCCGCCGCGTCGACCGGGCCCTGGCTGGCGCCGGCGTGCCCGAAGCGGGCGTGATCGACACCAACACCTCGATCAGCGCGCTGACCCTGGTGCGCGCCGGGCTGGGCATCGCCGTGCTGGAGCCGGTGACCGCCCGCGGCCTGCCGCTGGCCGATATCGCCGTGCGGCCCATCGATGCCGATATCCCTTTCTACTTCGGCGTGATCACGCCACAGGCCCGCCCGGCCAGCACGGCGGTGCTGGGGCTGGTGCAGGCCGTGGCCGACGCCGCCGCCGCGCTGTTGCCCGACCTGGTGCGGCGCGATCCCGCCGAACACGGCGCGCTGCTGCAATCGCTCTATGGCGATGCCAGCGACGACGCTGACACGCTCACGCAAGATGCCGGACTTCCAAGCCATGACTGACCTATCCGCCCCCGCCCTTACCCCCGCCGCCGGCCTGGCCGCGCTTGAAGCGCGCCTGCGCCAGGACCTGTCCTGGCTGGACCTGCCCGCCAAGGCCTGGACCATGCCGCGCAGCCACGATGGCCAGGACGTGCTCGACGTCGCCGTCATCGGCGGCGGCATGGCGGGACTCGCAGCCTGCGCCACGCTGACGCACCTGGGCATCCGCGTGCGCGCCTTTGACCGCGCCCCGGCGGGCTTCGAAGGCCCGTGGGCCACCACCGCGCGCATGGAGACGCTGCGCTCGCCCAAGCAGCTGACCGGCCCCGCGCTGGGCCTGCCGGCCCTGACCTTCCGCGCCTGGTTCGAGGCGCAGTTCGGCGAGGCCGCCTGGCAAACGCTGGACAAGATCCCGCGCCTGCAATGGATGGACTACCTGCGCTGGTACCGCCAGGTGCTGGCGCTGGATATCCGCAACCAGCACCAGGTCGATGCCATCGTGCCGCGCGCGGACGGCCTGGTGGCGCTGTCGATGCAGACCCCGGACGGCCCGCACACCGTGCTGGCGCGCCGCGTGGTGCTGGCCACCGGCCGTGACGGCCTGGGCGGTGCCTACGTGCCGCCGGTCGCGGACACGCTGCCGCGCCACCTGTGGGCGCACTCGTCGGACGAGATGGACTACGCCAAGCTGCGCGGCAAGCGCGTGGGCGTGGTCGGCGCAGGCGCCTCGGGCATGGACAGCGCCGCGACCGCGCTGGAGGCGGGCGCCGCCAGCGTCGAAATGCTGATCCGCCGCCCGGACATTCCGCGCGTCAACAAGAGCAAGGGCGCCGGCAACCCTGGCCTGACCTTCGGCCACTACGGGCTGCCCGATGCCTGGAAATGGCGGCTGCGCCATTACATCAACACCCAGCAGGTGCCGCCGCCGCGCGGCAGCACGCTGCGCGTGTCGCGCCATGCCAATGCCTACTTCAACCTGGGCGCAGCGCTGGAAGCGATCGAGGCGCAAGGCGATGTCCTGCACGTGCAGACACCGCAGGGCACGTTCGAGCTGGACTTCCTGATCTTCTCGACGGGCTTCCGCATCGCGCTGGAAACACGGCCGGAGTTCGCCGCCTTCGCCCCGCATATCCGCTTCTGGCGCGACCGCCATGCGCCGCCCGCGGGCCAGGAAGACCGCGAGCTGTCCGACTCTCCCGATCTCGGCGCAGCCTTCGAATTCCAGGAGAAAACGCCCGGCGCCTGCCCCGGCGTCACGCGCATCCACTGCTTCTGCTATCCGGCGGCGCTGTCGCACGGCACCGTGTCCGGCGACATCCCGGCGATCAGCGACGGCGCACGCCGGCTCGGCCAGGGCATTGCCGCGCTGCTGTACCGGGAAGACGTTGAGCTGCACTACGCCGCGCTGCAGGCCTATGCCGAACCCGAAGTCTTCGGCGACGAATGGGTGCCGGCCCCGCCGCCGGCGCTGCGCGCAGCCAAGGCCTGAATCCCACCCCGACCTGAACCTGGAGAGTCCGATGACCCAGCCCCCGACTTCCACGGTCGACCTGATCGACCAGCTCACCGGCCTCGCGCCGGGTAGCGCGACACACGCGCTGCGCCACCAGCGCAACAAGGTCGTGGCCGCCACGCAAGGCAGCTACGACGCCCTGTTCGACCCCGCCCTGCCTGGCCTGTCGCTGGCAGAGCGCCTGCTGGTTGCGTTGTACGCGGCACGCCTGACGCCGTCGACGGCGCTGGCGGCACACTATCGCGCGCGCCTTGAGCAGGCCGGCGCAGATGTCAGCCAGGTCCGCGCCGCGGCCGAAGGCCAGCCGGAGGATATTGCCGACACGCGCCTGCACGCCATGCTGGAGTTCACCCGCAAGCTGATCGAAAAGCCCGTTGAGGGCGACAAGGCCGCGCTGCAGGCCCTGCCCGCCGCCGGCCTGAGCACCCCGGCAGTGGTCACGCTGGCGCAGCTGATCGCCTTCCTGTCGTACCAGGTCCGGCTGGTGGCCGGCTTGGATGCGCTGAAAGCACTGAACGACAACGCCGCAGGAGCCCAGGCATGAGCGAGATCATCAAATCCCACGGCTTCACCAATGAAGTCCTCGACTGGAAGGCCTGGCTGGACGTGGTCGAACTCGACCAGGCCACGCCCGAGCAGGTCGCCGTACTCGAAGAGAGCCACCCCAAGGCCAAGGTCCAGGATTACTACCGCTTCCTGGTGCACCAGCCCGAAATCCTGCGCCAGCGCTCCACCGCCTTCAACGCCATCATGTACGCCCCCGGCGGCATGCCGCGTGCCGAACGCGAGCTCTCCACCACGGTGGTATCGCGCATCAATGGCTGCGTCTACTGCGCATCGGTGCATGCGCAGCGCTTCGAACAACTGGCCAAGCGCAACGACGTGATCCGCCAGGTGTTCGACGATCCCCATACCGCCGGCACGACTGCGCGCGAACAGGCAATCGCGAAGTTCTCGATCGAACTGACCGAGCGGCCCGCCGAAGTCACTGCCGAGCAGCTCAAGCCGTTGCGGGAAGCGGGCGTCACGGATGCGGAAATCCTGGACCTGATCCACTCGATCGCCATCTTTGCCTGGGCGAACCGGCTGATGCTGAACCTGGGCGAGCCGGTGTTTCCGGAGCAATCCGGGGAGTAAGCCGTCAGGCGCCAGCCGCAATGCGCGCGGGCGCTCAGCCCGCGCTGTGATGCACCGCCAGCCAGACACTGGGCTGGCTGGCATCGGTCCACGCCACCCGGTGGCGGCAGTGGGCCGGAAGATGCAGCCAATCCCCCGGCTTCATGGGATACAAGCCGGACTGGCCTTCGATCTCGATGGCGGCGCTGCCGCTGACCAGCAGCACCCATTCCGCCTCTGCGCTGTCGTACCAGAAGCCCTCAGGACTGGCCTGCCCGTTGGAGACGATGCGCTCGATCCGCAGCCCGGGCCGTTCCAGCAGCGGCTGGAAAAGTTCCTGCGCCGCGCCGGCCGGGACGTCCGCCAGCAGGTTTCCGTGTTCAGGCTGCATGCTGCCTCCTGGAAGGGAAGTCGTGGTTGCCGACCCCGGTCAGTTACCCGGCCCCGGCGCCAGTACGTCGCGCGCGCCGTTGCGGCCCATCGGCGACACCAATCCGGCCACCTCCATCTGCTCGATCAGGCGTGCCGCGCGGTTGTAGCCGATGCGCAGCTGGCGCTGCACGGCGGAGATCGAGGCGCGGCGGCTGGTCAGCACAAAGCTGGCGGCTTCGTCGTAGAGCGGGTCGGCCTCGCCGTCGCCGCCGCTGTCGCCGAACAGGTCGGTGCTGCCGGCCTCGGCCGGGTCGCCGGCAAGGATGGTTTCATCGTAGTCCGGCTCGCCGAACTGCTTCCAGTGTTCCACCACGCGGTGCACTTCGTCGTCGGCAACAAAAGCGCCATGCACGCGCTGCGGATAGCCGGTGCCAGGCGGCAGGAACAGCATGTCGCCCTGGCCGAGCAGGCTCTCGGCGCCCATCTGGTCAAGGATGGTGCGCGAATCGATCTTGGACGAGACCTGGAACGCCACGCGCGTCGGGATATTGGCCTTGATCAGGCCGGTGATCACGTCCACCGAGGGGCGCTGCGTGGCCAGGATCAGGTGGATGCCGGCGGCGCGCGCCTTCTGCGCCAGGCGCGCGATCAGTTCCTCGATCTTCTTGCCGGCGACCATCATCAGGTCGGCCAGTTCGTCGATCACCACCACGATCATCGGCAGGCGCGACAGCGGCTCGGGCGCGTCCGGCGTCAGCGAGAACGGGTTCGGCACTTTGCGCTCGGCGGCCTCCGCGGCGCGGATCTTCTGGTTGTAGCCGGCCAGGTTGCGCACGCCCAGAGCCGACATCAGCTTGTAGCGCTTTTCCATCTCGCCGACGCACCAGTTGAGCGCGTGCGCGGCCTGCTTCATGTCGGTGACCACCGGCGCCAGCAGGTGGGGGATGCCCTCATACACCGACAGTTCCAGCATCTTGGGGTCGATCATGATCAGGCGCACATCTTCGGGCGTGGCCTTGTACAGCATCGACAGGATCATGGCGTTGACCGCCACCGACTTGCCCGAGCCGGTGGTGCCGGCCACCAGCAGGTGCGGTGCGCGGGCCAGGTCGGTCACCACCGGATTGCCGGTGATGTCCTTGCCCATGGCCAGCACCAGCCGCGAATGGTGCGCCTGGAACGAGGCCGCGTTGACGATCTCCGACAGCCGGATCATCTGCCGGCGCGCATTGGGCAGCTCCAGCCCCATGCAGGTCTTGCCGGGAATGGTCTCGACCACGCGGATCGAGGTCACGCCCAGCGCGCGCGCCAGGTCCTTCATCAGCCCGACCACCTGGGCGCCGCGCACGCCCATGGCGGGCTCGACCTCGAAGCGGGTGATCACCGGGCCGGCGCCGGCGCCGACCACGGCAACGGGCACCTTGAATTCGGCCAGCCGCTGGGCGATCAGCTCGCCGGTTTCGCGCAGGCGTTCTTCCGACACCTGTTCGGCGCTGTCGACGCCGGTCTCCAGCAGGTCGGCCGGTGGCAGGCGGTAGTCAACGATGGGGCGCGGCGGCGGCGCGACCGGCACCGGCACGGGCGCAGGCTGGGCGGCAGCCAGCGGCACGGTGCGGCCGACCACGGCGGGCAGCACGATGCGCGGCTTGGCGGCCGGGACCGGCGCCTGGTTCAGTGCAGGCGCCTCAGCGGGCTCAGGGACTTCCGGGGCCTCGGTCGCTTCAGGCAGTGCTGCTGCCTCGGCAGGCTCGGCCGCATCGGGTTCCGCCTCCTCGGCGATCAGGCCGTTGCCGTCCATCAATCCGTCCGGTTCGCTGTCCTCCGCGGGTGCCGGGGTGCTGGCATCGAGAGCGCTGCCCTCTTCCATCGCGGAGCTTGCCACGGCCTGGGCTACTGCCTCGGCGCCGGTGATATCCAGTGCGGGCCCGGCTGCTGCCAGCGCTTCGGGTTCCCCAATGACAACGACGTGATCTCCGCTCCTCGCTTCGGCTTCGGCTTCGGCTTCGGCTGGCAGGGTGACGGTAGCCAGTGCTTGCGGTTCTGCGTCGCCGGCGATGTCCGGCGCCGAATCCGGCACAGCCGCGTCCAGTTGTTGCGGTTGCGGCGCAGCCGCTTGCGGCACTACCGGCTTGCCGGCCAGCGCCTGCAACTCGGCCAGCAGGTCAAGGGCTTCCTGCCGGATCGCTGCAAGCGTGGCTTCGTCGGCTTCGGCCGGCACGGCTTCCGGCGCAATATCGCCAACGATATCGGTGCCTGCGGACACTGGTTCCATGGCAGGCGCTTCGGGCACTGCCACTACCTCAGGTTCCGGGCTGGTAACCGGCTGCGCGGGAGCGGCCACGGCTTGCGTGGCGCCAGTGGGCGCCGGCGCAGCGGCGGCGGCTTCGGCTTCGGCTTCGGCCGGCGCGGATACGGCGGCAGCTACGGTGACTGAAGCAGCGGCCGCGGCGATGCTCTTGCCGGAAGCCTCGGGCAGCGTCGTAATCGCCGAACGCACCAGCGGCTGCGGCTGGCGGAACGGGCTGCTGACGACCGTGCCGCGCAGGGACTGCGCCGGCCGCGGCGCCGGAGCCGGTGAAGGGGCTGCCGTCGGGGCCGGCCTGCGCGCCGCCGGCTGGGCCGGACGCGGCGCCGGTGCCGCCGCCACGGGTGCGGGCGGCGCGGCGCGCGCCGGCTTGACCGCGCCCGGCGACTCGGCGTGGTGCAGCCAGATCTCGCCCGGCTGCGGCGGGGATTCACGCGTGCGGCGCGGCGGTTGCCAGGCGGGCTGGCGGCGCGCCGAGACCGCCTCAAAGCTGCGATGGCGCGTGGCGGGCGCGGTCCAGCCGGGGGTGCCTGCCGCCGGCGCATCGCGGCGCTCTGCGTCGCGCATCGGCTGGGTGGCAGCAAAGGAAACCGGCGGCTCTTCCGGCGCCGCGTCAGGCGCGGCGGCGCGGCGCGGCTTGCGCGAGAACAGGCTGCGCCAGGTTTCACCGAACACCATCGGCGCGGCCAGCGCCAGCACGCCCAGCATCAACAGCAAGGCACCGGTCCAGCCGAACAGGTTGCCCATCATGCCGGCCAGCGCGCGGCCGGCCGAACCGCCAGCGCTCGATTCCGGATCGGTGCCGCTGGTCAGCGCTTCCAGGCAGGCGCTCGCGCACAGCACGGCGAGCGTGCCGAGCCAGACGCGCAATGAGCCGGGCCCTGCCAGCCGGCGCTCGCCGGCGAGCCAGCGCGTCACCAGCCGCCAGACCAGCGGCACTATCCAGAAAGTCGAAAATCCGAACCAGCCAAAACCCATTATCGACATGCCATGTTCAAAACTACGGGCAGCGATTGTAGCGGTTATGGCAGGCGGCGATTGAATCGGAAAGCGCAAATATTCGTAACGCAGCGCGTTTCCGGGGCGATTGCGCAACGATCCCCTGTGCGATTCCGCATGCCAGCGGCGCCAGACTTTGCGCCATCCGGTGGTTGGCGCAGCGGCGCCGCGCTACCATGCGGCAACCCCCAATCGAATTGCACTCCGGCGGCCCGCCGCCTTCCCCTCCCCCATGCCGATCCGCTACGCCAGGCTGCGCATTCTTGTCGTCGAAGACCATCCGTTCCAGCGCGTCGCGGCCGAGGGGCTGCTGCGGTATCTGGGCGTGCGGACCCTGGTTTCAGCTGAAAACGGCACGCAGGCGGCCGAGATCCTTGCACGCCAACCGTTCGACATCGTGTTCTGCGACATCGAAATGCCTGGCGGCAACGGCCCCGAGCTGATTGCCGAACTGCACCGGCGCGGGCAGCATGCCTTTGCCGGGACGGCGCCGGTATGGGTCTGGGTGACGGCGCTGGCGGAGGACATCCTGGATTCAAACCGCGGCCTGGCGCACGCCGCCGGCATCCCGCGCGTGCACGCGCTGCGCAAGCCGCTGTCGCGCGATGCGGTGGAAGAGATCCTGGCCGATGCGCTGGTGCGCCAGCCTGTTAGCGAATCCACCACGCCGGCGTGGTCGCCCGACGACGCAGAACTGGTCCCCGCCACCCGCTCGGGCACGGACCTGCTGGTCATGCTGCAGCCCCAGCACGAGATTGCCAGCGGCCGGCTGGCCGGTGCCGAGGCACTGGTGCGCTGGCGCCATCCCGAACACGGTCTGGTGCAGCCCGACCTCTTTATCCCACGGCTCGAAGCGCTCGACGCGGCCGACCCGGTGTTCTTCTTCGTGGCCCGCCAGTGCCTGGCAGCGCAGCAGCGGCTGCGCGCGGCGGGCATCCACATCACGCTGGGCATCAATGCCTCGGCGCAAACCCTGTGCCGGCCCGGTGTGCTGGAGACGTTCGATGCCCTGGTGACCGCCAGCGGCGTGCCGCGGCACGCGCTGACGGTGGAATTGACCGAGGGCTATCCGGTGCCCGATACGCTGGCGCTGTCGGTCGCGCTGAACCGCTTGCGGCTGCTCGGCTACGGCGTGGCGATCGACGATTTCGGCGTTGGCATCGCCACGCTCAGGCTGCTGGCGGACCTGCCTTTCACGCAGTTGAAGCTCGACCGCTCGTTCGTTGTCGAGGTCGACGGGCATGGCCAGCGTGCCGCGATCTGCCGCAACATGATCAACCTGGCGCGCGAGCTGGGCCTGGAGTGCGTGGCCGAAGGCGTCGAGACCGACGCCCAGCGCGCAGCGCTGCTGGCGCTGCGCTGCCCGCTGGGCCAGGGCTACCTGTGGTCCGCGCCCAAGCCGGCCGAGGTCTTCGTCGCGGATGCCATCGACCGGGCGGCAGTCACGCCGGCGGCGTGAGCTGGCCCTACTGCGCGGCCCGGAACGGATACTTGGCAAAGATCTGCGCCACGGTCTTGTCGATGCGCTGCTGGGCGCTGGCCTTGTCGCTGGTGTCCACGCTGCCCACCGCCACGCCTTCCCAGACCAGCTTCATCTGGCGCCGGTCGACCAGGTCGATGTTGACCGTGCCTTCGGTGTAGGTATAGACGTCGTTATAGAAGCCGTAGCCCGGCCACGGCGCATACAGCCCGCCGCGATAACCGTAATACCCCATCATCGGCGTCGGCGCCGGGCTGACCTGGACCTTCTCCTGCAGCCGGGCATTGAAGTTGACCAGCAAGTCCGGCGACTGCGCCGTATAGCGGTAGCCGCGCGCGGTCAGTTCCCGCTGCACGGCAGACTTGAAGTACTGGGTGGTCAGGCTTTCATAGCCCTGGCGGTCGGTGCCGAGATGCTCGACGAAGCCAAAGCTGCGGTAGGCACTGAAGTCAGTGCTGCGATTGTAGTCAGTCTTGATGTCGGGCACGCTGGCGCAGCCTGACAGGACCAGCGCCGCGGCCACGACGGGAAAGAGCTGCCGGAAGGGTTTCACGATACATCTCCATGATGTCCGCGGCAGCGCGCACATGCAGCCACGCGCAAGCGCCACCGGCGCCGGAACGCCGGCGCACCGTACGCCATCTGACCCGATGGGCTAGTGTCCTGTTCCGCAGATGGCTTGCCAAAATGAAATCGTCCAGTTGGTCGTCAGGCTAAACGCGAGGAGGCGCCATAGCCGTAGCTATGGCAACGACGAGCAACGACGCATGGCGGCCAACTGGGCGATTTCATGGCAAGGTATTTGCGGAACAGGGCACTAGTTCAGCTTGCCATTGATGCCGCCCACGCTGAACCGGCCCGCCCCCAGCAGGGCCACCGCCAGCGCCGCGGCCAGGAACATCCCCTGCAACTCAAGCGCCCAGCCGCCGGTATCGGACAGCATGCCGAGCTGCTTGGTATGCACCAGCGCCACCGCAAATACCATGTTGATGGCAACGATCAGCGCCGCCAGCCGGCTCCACAGCCCGATGATCAGCAGGATCGGGGCCACGACTTCCCCAATGTAGACGCCGTAGGCCAGCCATGCCGGCAAGCCGGCGTCGGCGACCACCTTCCCCACAAAGCCCATGCCGGACGCACCGGTCAGCTTGGCGATGCCGTGCATCAGGATCAACACGCCAAGCACGATGCGCAGCAGCGCCTTGCCCAAGTCCTGGGAACCCTGAGAGCCACCCATGGCCGTTCTCCTTGCCGTTGTCTGTCGAGTTGGTTGTCGAAGCCAAGCGCCTTTACCCTCACGCGCAAGGTTCGCCCCCTGTACCTTAGTGCGAGGCGGCGTGAAGGTAAAGCCGCAAATACGAGACTGCCTGGTGGCCGGGATGCGACCGGCACACCACCTCGCCAATCCCGCCATGCCGTATCCGGAAGGCCTGCGCTACACCACCCGGTGCATCGCTGGCTGCCGCGGCTCAAGCATGCCGACCTTGTATGCGCATTCGGGCAGGACCTCGCCCAGGAAGTCGAGAAAGCGCCGGGTGGCAGGCGTCACGCCCTTGCGGGAGGGGAACACCGCGTGCAGCGTGCCGACCGGCATGTCGTACTGCGGCAACACCAGTTCCAGCTCGCCGCTTTCCAGCGCATCGCGGCAATACATCCGCGGCAGCATGGCCACGCCCGCGCCGGCGATCGCCGCCTCGCGCAGCAGCACGAAGTCTTCGGTGACCAGGCGCGGTTCATAGGCAATCTGGATCGAGTCGTTGGTCTTGCAGCGCAGGGTCCAGACATGCTTGCCGTCGTGCGGCGGCTGGCCCACGCCGGGCATGCCGTCCAGCGCCTGCGGTGTGCGCGGGCGGCCGATGCTGTCCAGCAGCGCGGGGCTGGCCACCAGCATCAGCTGGCTTTCACCGAAGGTGCGCACGGCCAGGCTGGAGTCCTCCATGGACTCGCGCACGCGCAGGGCCAGGTCGAAGCCTTCGCCGATCACGTCCACGCGCCGGTTGGTGGTCTCCAGCTCGATCCGCACGGCCGGGTTGGCGCGCATGAAATGGCCGATGGCCGGCGCCAGCAGGATCTGGGCGATGGCGATCGGGCAGCTCACGCGCAGCGTGCCGCCAGGCTGCTCGCGCGCCTGCTCGATGACCTCGCGGGCCGCCTTGGCCTCATTGAGCATGGCGCGGCAGCGTTCGTAGAAGGATTCGCCAAGCGGCGTAACGCGCACCTGCCGTGTCGTGCGGCGCAGCAGCTGCACGCCCAGGTCGCGTTCCAGCTGGGCGATGCGCCGGCTCAGGCGCGACTTGGGCACGCCTGAGGCGCGGCTGGCCGCGGAAAAACTGCCGTGTTCGACCACCTGGGCAAACAGGGACAAGTCGTTGAGGTCTTGCATGGATGGCTCCGGGATCACGTGCGGCCGCCAGGCTGGCGTTGCGCCGGCAGAACAATCATTTGCATTTTGCCTCACTACCGATACCAATGGCCAGCCGCTATCTTTCATCCATCGCAACCGCACACCTTGTGGAGATAGACATGAACATCCTGCAGATCGATTCCAGCGTACTTGGCGACAACTCCGTTTCGCGCAGCCTGACCGCCAGCGTGGTGGCCGACCTGGTCGCCGCCACCCCGGACGCCAAGGTCACCGTGCGCGATCTGGACCAGGACGCTCCGGCGCACCTGTCCGGCAACCTGCTGCCCGTGCTGGGCGGCCCGAAGGAAGGCCTGAGCGCCATCCAGGAAGCCGAGCTGCAGCGCACCGAGCAATGGCTGGCCGAATTCCTGGCCGCCGACGTGCTGGTGGTGGGCGTGCCTCAGTACAACTTCAGCATCCCCAGCCAGCTCAAGGCCTGGATCGACCGCATCGCGCAGGCTGGCCGCACCTTCAAGTACACCGAGAACGGCCCGGTGGGCCTGGCCGGCGGCAAGCGCGTGATCGTGGTGTCGTCGCGCGGCGGCGTGCGCCAGGATGCCAATGAACTGGACCTGCACGAAAAGACCGTCGACATCGTGTTCCGCTTCCTGGGCATCACCGACATCACCTACGTGCGTGCCCACGGCCTGGCCATGGGTCCGCAGTTCCGCGAAGCCGGCCTGGCCAGCGCCCGCACCGAAATCGCGGCGCTGAACGACGCCAGCCGCCTGGCCGCCTGAAGTCCTGTGGACGGCCGGCGCTGCAGGACGGCGCCGGCTCGCCCCGCGGACGGATCGGGTCTATGATGGATCGGGGCGCTATGGCGCCCCGCGTGCCATGGGCGGCGCGCCGGCCCCGGCTATTTGCCCGCGGCTGTCGTGCCGCCTGCAGTCATCGACCGATCCACTCCCGGGAGCCCGCATGACTTCAGCCCTGTTGCCAGCCGCCGCCCTCCATCCGCCGCACGAACCCGCCCTGCTTTCACAGTATCGCCACGTACGCACGGCCACCGAGACCCTGGTGGCCGACCTGTCCGATGCCGATGCCACCGTGCAGTCCATGGACGACGCCAGCCCGGCAAAATGGCACCTGGCGCACACCACATGGTTCTTCGAGGAATTCGTGCTGGCTGCGCGGATCCCGGACTACGAGCTGGTGGACCCGGACTACCGCTACCTCTTCAACTCGTACTACGAAGCGGTCGGACCGCGCCACCCGCGGCCGCAGCGCGGGCTGCTGACCCGCCCCTCGCTGGACGAGGTGCTGGCCTACCGCGAGGCCGTGGACGAATCGATGCTGACGCTGCTGGGCAGCGCCCAGACCGATGACGAGGCAGCGCTGATCATGCTTGGCCTGCAGCATGAACAGCAGCACCAGGAACTGCTGCTGGCCGACATCCTGCATCTGTTCGCGCAGAACCCGCTGCGCCCCGCCTTTGCCCCGGAACTGCCCGAGCCGGTGATCGCCGACCCTCGGCCCGCGCCGGACTGGATCGGCTTTGACGGCGGCCTGGTGGAGATCGGCCACCGCGGCGAGACCTTTGCCTTTGACTGTGAAAGCCCGCGGCACAAGGCCTACCTGGCACCGTTCACGCTGTGCTCGCACCCGGTCAGCAACCGGCAATGGTTTGAATTCATCGAGGATGGCGGCTACCAAACGGCGGGGCTGTGGTTGTCCGACGGCTGGCGCTGGGTGTGCGAGCAAGGCATCCTGGCCCCGCTCTACTGGGAAGAACGCGAAGGCACGTGGTGGCAGATGACGCTGCGCGGGATGCATCCGGTCGACCCGGACAGCCCCGTCACCCACGTCAGCTTCTATGAGGCCGAGGCATTCGCGCGCTGGGCCGAACGCCGGCTGCCGACCGAGGCCGAATGGGAGCACGCGGCGCGCAGCCTGCCGGCCACCGGGAATTTTGTTGAAGGCCGCGCGCTGCGGCCGTTGCCGGACCGGCAGAACACCTCGGGCGTGCTGCGCCAGATGTTCGGCGATGTGTGGGAATGGACCGGCAGCGCCTTCCTGCCGTATCCGGGCTTCCGCCCGAACGGCGGTGCGGTGGGCGAGTACAACGGCAAGTTCATGAGCGGCCAGATGGTGCTGCGCGGCGGGTCTTGCGTCACGCCCGAATCGCATATCCGGGCGACGTACCGCAACTTCTTCTATCCGCACCAGCGCTGGCAGTTCACCGGGGTGCGGCTGGCGGACGATGTCTAGCCCGGCGCCAGCCAGCGCCACGCCAGCCAGGCCAGCAACACCCACACCAGCACGATGACCACGGCGGCCGCGCGATTGCGCGGCCGTTTTGCATGCGTGGCCTGCCACGCCTGGGCCCGGCCGCGGCATTCATCCTTGACCGCCGGCGGAATCATCCGCAGCGTCAGCCAGATACCCAGCGGCACCAGCAGCACGTCATCGACATAGCCCAGCACCGGGATGAAATCGGGGATCAGGTCGATCGGGCTGAAGGCATAGGCCACCACCAGCGCGGCCAGCAGCCGCGCGCTCCACGGCGTGCCGGGGTGGCGGCTGCAGAACCACAGCATCAGCAGGCTCGCCTTGAGCCCGCGCGCCCACTGGCGCAGGCGTGCGCCGACGGCCATCGCCGGCATCAGCGCTTACCAGCCCTTGGTCTTGGGCTGCTGCGCCGCGGGCCGCTGCCCGCCCGGCTCGCCGGTGGGCGCCTTCAGCGGCGGCGCCGCCGCGATCGGCGTCTGCGGGTACAGCTTCTGCCAGCGCGCCTTCAGGCCCTTGGCGATCTCTGCCTGGTTGTAGCGCTCGGCAAAGTCGATCACGGTCATGCCCTGCTGGTTCTTCAGGCGCATGTCGGCGCCCTCGTCCAGCAGCAGCTTGACGGTCTCGATATGGCCGCCGCGCGCGGCCATCATCAGCGGCGTGGTGCCGTTGGGGCTTTCAGCGTCGATATAGGCGGCATGGTCGACCAGGTACTTGACTACGTCGTTGTGGCCATTGGTGGCCGCATAGTGCAGCGGGGTCCAGCCGGTCTTGTTGATCTCGGCCTCCATCTCGTCGACCATCAGCTTGACCATGTCCAGCTCACCCTGCAGCGCGGCCATCATCAGCGGGGTCTCGCCGGCCGGGTTGGCCTTGTCGAAATCGATGTCCTTGGCGCGGATCAGCACCGTGGCCGCCTTCAGCGACTTCTCGCGCAGCGCCAGCACCAGCGCCGGGTTGCCGCGGCTGTCCACCAGATTGGGATCGACGCCCTTGGCCAGCAGCTTCTTGACGGTGTTGGCGTCGTCGAATTCGACGGCCTTGCGCATGTCGTCGGCAGGCGCGGCCTGCGCCAGCGTGGCGGCGGCCAGCGCAAGGGCGCCGGCAGCGCGTCGGGCAAACTTCATGTCAAACATGCGATTCCCTGTCAATATGCTTGAATAGCTTGAAGAAATTTTCCGTCGTCTGTTCCGCGACCTGTTCCACAGGGACCCCGCGCAGCTGCGCGATGAACTCGCCCACATGGCGCACCCAGGCAGGTTCGTTGGTCTTGCCGCGGTATGGCACCGGCGCCAGGTAGGGCGAATCGGTCTCGATCAGCATGCGCTCCAGCGGCACCTTGCGCGCGGTTTCCTGCAGGTCGGCCGCGCTCTTGAAGGTGACGATGCCCGAGAACGAGATATGGAAACCCTCATCCAGCGCCTGGCGGGCGACGTCCCAGGTCTCGGTGAAGCAGTGCATCACGCCGCCGGCCTCGCGCGCGTTCTCTTCGCGCATCAGGCGCAGCGTGTCGTCGGCGGACGAGCGGGTATGGATGATCAGCGGCTTGCCGGTCTGGCGCGCGGCGCGGATATGGGTGCGGAAGCGCTCGCGCTGCCATTCCATGTCGGCGATGCTGCGGCCGTTCAGGCGGTAGTAGTCCAGCCCGGTCTCGCCGGTGCCGACCACGCGCGGGTGGGCGGACAGCTCCACCAGGCGCTCCAGCGTGGGTTCCTCGCCCTCTTCGTAGTCCGGGTGCACGCCGACCGAGGCGTACAGGTTGGGATGCTGCTCGGCCAGCGCCAGCACGCGCGGGAAGTCTTCCAGCGTGACCGAGATGCACAGCGCATGCGTGACCTGGTTGGCGCGCATGTTCTCCAGCAGTTCCGGCAGGCGCGCGGCCAACTCGGGGAAATCGATATGGCAGTGGGAATCGACAAACATGGGGAATCTCTGTTGGCGGGTGGCTCAGTCCACGCGGCGGCCGACGATGATCAGGTCGCGCTCGACACCGTCGAGCACGGCAACGCGCGGCAGGTCGCCCCAGCGCGTAAAGCCCAGCGACGCGAACAGGCCCAGGCTGGGCGCATTGTGGCCGAAGATAAAGCCGAGCAGCGTGTTCACCCCGACCCTGGGCGCATGGTCGATGGCCTGTTGCAGCAGGTAGCGGCCCAGCCCCTGGCCGCGGCGCTGCGCGTCCAGGTAGATCGACACCTCGGCGGTGGCGCCGTAGGCCGGGCGGCCGTAGAAGTCTGAAAAGCTCATCCAGCCGGCCATGCGGCCGTCGGCATCCTCGCACACCCACAGCGGGCGGCGTTCAGGCTGGTGGGAATCGAACCAGGCCTGGCGCGAGGCCACGGTGACCGGTTCGGTATCGGCGGTGACCATGCGCGAGGGCACGGTGCTGTTATAGATGGCGACGATGCCCGGCAGGTCGCGGGGCTCGGCAATGCGAAGTGAAAAATTCATTGAAAATCAAAATATTGTGAGAACAACCTCACAACGTTCATAAAGTTTGCGTGGGGCGCCCGGACTCCAGCATCTTGCCCAGGATCTCCTCCACCGCGCGGCGCAGGTTGCGCCCGTTGTCGTCGTCGGGGAAATGCACGCCGACGCCGGGGGTCTTCATCGGCGTGCCCGCCGGGGTGATCCAGGCCACATGGCCCGCGATCTGGTATTTCTGCGGCCGGTCCAGCAGCGACAGCACCAGGAACACCTGCTCGCCCAGTCGGAACGGCCGGTTCGACGGCACGAAGATGCCGCCGCGCGCCAGGAACGGCATGTAGGCCGCATACAGCCCGGCCTGGTCCTTGATCGACAAGGACAGCACATTGGGGCGCGATGCCGCCCCGCTGCCGGTTGGCGCAGCGGGCGGTGCGCCGGCGACTGCTGTGTTCATGGTTGACCCCCTGAATGACGGTGCTGCTTGTTGTTATGGCTTATTTTGACTGCCAGGCGTATTACCGGAACAGCTGGCGGTATTCCAGGAATACCGCTTCCATCACCAGCCGGGCCGCCAGCGGATGGTTCTCGCTGCGGCGATGCGCGGTCAACCGGGTGGCAAAGGCCTGCAGGCGGTGCGCGTCGGTGGCCCCGGCGCAGCGCGCCAGCACCGCCCGTTCCTTGGGCAGGTACCGCGGCGTGGCGCTGCCGTTCAGGCGCAGCGTCAGCAGATCGTACGTCCAGCGCTGCAGGATGCCAAGCACGGCAGGCACCGGCAGCTTCTGCAGTTGCTCGGCCGCCGCGGAA
Organism: Cupriavidus sp. FW305-26; assembly: GCF_058787975.1. Taxonomy (NCBI): domain Bacteria; kingdom Pseudomonadati; phylum Pseudomonadota; class Betaproteobacteria; order Burkholderiales; family Burkholderiaceae; genus Cupriavidus; species Cupriavidus sp. FW305-26. Next base: position 76,943 of record NZ_JBYTAH010000004.1, on the reverse strand, counting down.
GCGTCGAAGGCGGCGGCGGCGCCGAGCTGGCCGACCAGCCAGCGCTGCAGCGGCTGCTCCTCGGCCTCGGCCGCATGCAGCGCGGTCAGCGGCGAGCCGCCGGCCAGCGCCAGCTGGGCCTCGGCATCGGCCACGCCCTGGCCGCGCAGCCAGGCCAGCGCGGCCTCCGGCGTCGGGCGCTGGGCCGAGAACTGGCGGCAGCGCGACAGGATAGTCGGCAGGATGCGGTCGAGGCGGTCGGTCACCAGCAGGAATACGGTGGACGGCGGCGGCTCTTCCAGCGTCTTCAGCAGTGCGTTGGCGCCCTCGGTCTGCAGCGCATCGAGCGGATAGACCACCACCACGCGCAGCCCGGCCCGGTGCGTGCCCACGCCCACGGCCTCGATCAGCGCGCGCACCTGCTCCATGCGGATGATCTTGCTGGGCGCCTTCTTCTTGCCGCCCTCGTCGGTCTCGGCCTCGGCCGCGGCGTCCAGCGCCTCGGGCCGCACCACGGTGAAGTCCGGGTGGTTGCCCTGGCTGAACCAGTGGCAGGCGGCGCACTGGCCGCAGGGCTGGCCGTCCGGCAGCGGCGCCTCGCACAACAGCCCCTGCGCGAAATGCAGGGCCAGGTCGCGCTTGCCGATGCCTTGCTGGCCATGGATCAGCAAGGCATGCGGCAGCCGTTCACGCAGCGCGCCAAGCCGTTGCCAGTCTTCCTTCTGCCAGGGATATAGCATGTGAATCAGTGGGTTAGCAATCTAACTTCAAGTTTTACCTGTGATAGCCATGCGATTGCGAATTACGCAATGGCGCGGCATTCACACCTATCACGTCAGCCATATATCGGCCAAAAATCAGATAGTTGCGATGATTTTTTCAAGTTCATCGCGAATGTCGGCAATGCTGCGCGTGGCGTCGATCACCCGGAAGCGCTGCGGCGACTGGGCCGCGCGGCGCAGGTATTCATCGCGGGTGCGCTGGAAGAACGCGCGCGATTCGGATTCGAACCTGTCAGGCGCGCGAGCGCCGGCCAGGCGCTCGCTGGCGGTTTCCAGCGGCACGTCGAACAGCAGCGTCAGATCCGGCTGCAGGCCGCCCTGCACCCAGTTTTCCAGCACTTCCAGGCGCTCGGTGGCCAGGCCCCTGCCCCCGCCCTGGTAGGCGAAGGTGGCGTCGGTGAAGCGGTCGGAAATCACCCACTTGCCGCGCTCCAGCGCGGGTGCGATGACCTCGGCGATATGTTCGCGCCGGGCCGCGAACATCAGCAGCGCCTCGGTTTCCAGGTGCATCTTGCGATGCAGCAGGATCTGGCGCAGGTCTTCGCCCAGCGAGGTGCCGCCGGGCTCGCGGGTGGTGACGACGCCGGCAATGTCGCTGCGTGCGCGCAGGCGGTCGGCGACCCAGTCGATATGGGTGCTCTTGCCGGCGCCGTCGATGCCTTCAAACGTGATGAATTTTCCGCGCATGGAATGCCTATTTGCCGCGCTGGTACTTGTCGACCGCGCGGTTGTGTTCGGGAAGCGAGTTGGAGAAATGGCTGCTGCCGTCGCCGCGGGCGACGAAGTACAGTGCGTCGGATGGCGCCGGCGTGGTGGCCGCCGCCAGCGAGGCCAGCCCCGGCAGCGCAATCGGCGTGGGCGGCAGGCCGGTACGGGTGTAGGTATTGTACGGGTTGTCGGCCTGCAGGTCGCGTTTGCGCAGGTCGCCGTCGAAGCCATCGCCCAGGCCGTAGATCACGGTCGGGTCGGTCTGCAGCATCATGTTCTTGCGCAGCCGGTTGATGAACACGGCGGCGATCATCGGGCGTTCGGCGGCCTGGCCGGTTTCTTTCTCGACGATCGATGCCATCACCAGGGCCTCGTACGGGGTCTTGTACGGCAGGTCGGGCGAGCGTGCGTTCCAGGCCTCGTTCAGGCGCCGCTGCATGGCACGGTAGGCGTGCTTGTACAGGTCGATATCGCTGCTGCCGCGCGCGAACAGGTAGGTGTCCGGGAAGAACATGCCTTCGGGCGAGGTCTCGGCCGCGCCGATTGCCTTCATCAGGTCCGCATCGGACATGTCCCGGGTGTCGTGCCGCAGCGCCGGGCTGGCGTCCACGGCGGCGCGCATCTTGCGGAATTCCCAGCCCTCGATCACCGTGACCACATAGTGCGTGACCTCGCCGCGCGCCAGCTTGCCGATGATCGACAGCGGCGTGGCGCCGGTCGCGAATTCATAGCCGCCGGCCTTCAGGTCAGGCCCGTGGCCGGTCAGGCGCACCAGCAGCATGAACAGCCGCGGGTCCATGCCGACGCCGCCGCGCTGGATCTGGCGGCCGACGCTGGCGACGCCGGAATTGGGCTTGATCACCACTTCCACGGGTGACTTGCTGAGGGGCAGCGGGTGATTGGCCCACCACGCGAACGCGCCCGCGGCCGCCAGCGCGAACACCAGGATGGCCAGGCCAAGACTAAGGAAAAATCGTTTCATGTATCAGGGATAGGGGCGGCTGACCGGATCCGTCGGAGGGCTTGCGCGCCACCGCTTGCCGCCACGTGCTGCCGGCGCCGGCCGAAAATCTCATAGCCCCATATAATAACCGGCAGCCTCGCACCGACCATGCGCCGCGGCGCCCGCGCCGCTTGACGGCCCGCCCGGCACGGCGCACGACCGGCGCCTTCCCTCTCCCGAATTGCCTCAACGATTGCCACGCAATGCCAGTGATGAATGCCCAAGCCCAGGAACTCGCCGCAAACCTTGAAGCCTTGAGCGGCAGCGGCATCGTCTGCAGCCCGCCCGGGCTTGGCCTGGTCCGTGTGGCCGGCGACGATGCCGGCAGCTTCCTGCACACCCAGCTGACCAATGCGGTCGAAGACCTGAAGGCCGGCGCGGCCCGCCTGGCGGGCTATTGCTCGCCCAAGGGGCGCCTGCTCGCCACCTTCCTGATGTGGCGCGATGTCGAAGGCATCGTGCTGCAGCTGTCGGCCGACATCCAGGCCCCGGTGCAGAAGCGCCTGTCGATGTTCGTGCTGCGCGCCAAGGCCAAATTGTCCGACATCACCCCCACCCATGCGATCCTCGGCCTCGCCGGGGCCGGCGCTGCCAAGGCCCTGGCCGCTGCGGGCCTGCCCGTGCCGGAGGTCGCCTTTGCCGTGGCCGAAGCCGACGGCATCACCGTGATCCGCCTGCCGGATGGCGCCGGCCAGCCGCGCTGGCAGCTGGTGCTGCCGGCCGAGCGCGCCGAGGCGGTGCGCGCGGCACTTGCCGCCTCGCTGCAGGATGCGACGCCCGCGCTGTGGGACTGGCTGGAAGTGCAGTCGGGCCTGCCGCGCATCGTCGCGGCCACGCAGGAGCAGTTCGTGCCGCAGATGATCAATTTCGAACTGGTGGGCGGGGTCAATTTCCGCAAGGGCTGCTATCCCGGCCAGGAAATCGTGGCGCGCAGCCAGTACCGCGGCACGCTCAAGCGCCGCATGTGGCTGGTGCAGGGTGAAGGCGAAGTGCCGGCGCCCGCGGCTGAAATCTACCGTCCGGAAGATCCGGGCCAGCCGTGCGGCATGATCGTCAACGCCGCACCGGCGCCCCAGGGCGGCTGGGCCGGGCTGGCCGAGCTGAAGATCGATGCCGCCGCCAGTGCGCTGCGCCTGGGCAGCGCCGAGGGCGCGGCAGTGGCTACGGCCACCCTGCCCTACGAGGTGCCGCTGGGAGAGGCCGCCCAGGCCGCTGGCTGAAACCCACAGGACCTGCCATGAGCGATCACCTCTACGTCTATTTCCGCGTCCCGGAAGCCGTTGCCGCCGAGGCGCTGCCGCACTGGCACCGCTGGATGGAGACTGTCGCCGAAGCAACCGGAATTGGTGGTACGCTGATGCGCAGGCCGGAAACCCGCGCCGGCGTGCAGACCTGGATGGAGTGCTATCCCGACGTGCCGCCCGCGTTCGATGCCACGCTGGAAGGCCTGTGGCGGCAGAGCGGGCTGGACCAATGGGTCGATGGCGAGCGGCGGGCCGAGCACTTTGTCGACCTGGACGTGCTGTAGGCGTCCAGGATGCCGTTGGACTGAAGTACGCCGGGTGCCACTGCAGCCACCCCGGCGGCAAAGGAAGCAAAGCGATGTGTCTGATCCTGGTTGCCTGGCAATCCCACCCCGACTATGCCCTGGTCGTCGCCGGCAACCGCGATGAATTCTATGTCCGCCCCGCGGCGGCCGCGCACTGGTGGCAGGATGCACCGCAGGTGCTGGCCGGGCGCGACCTGGCGGAAGTCATCGGCGAACCCGGCACCTGGATGGGCGTCAACGCCGACGGCCGCTTCGCGGCACTGACCAACTACCGCGCCCCGTCCGAAAAACGCACCGACGCGCGCTCGCGCGGCGAGCTGGTGGCCGGTTTCCTGCGCGGACGCGAGGCGCCGTTCGACTACCTGGACGGCCTCGCCGGCGAAGACGGCCGCTACAACGGCTTCAACCTGCTGGCGAGCGACCTGCGTGAACTCTGGTGGTACAGCAACCGCGCCGCCTCGCGCCAGCCGCAACGGCTGCGCCCGGGGCTGTACGGCCTGTCCAACGCCCTGCTCGACACGCCCTGGCCCAAGGTGCGCAGCCGCGTCGGCGCGCTGGCCGAAGTGCTGGCCGCCGACAGCGGCCAGGCCAACGCCAGCGCCGAGCCCTACCTGCAAATGCTCGCCGACGAGCGCCAAGCGGCGGATTTCGAACTGCCTGCCACGGGCGTGGCGCCGGAATGGGAAAAGCTGCTGTCATCGGCCTTCATCCGCTCGCCGCTGTACGGCACGCGCGCCAGCACGGTGCTGCGCGTGCGCCACGATGGCCGTTTCGACCTGAGCGAGCGCAGCTTCGACGCCGACGGCCGCATCGGCGACGTCAACTTCCACGGCAAGCTGAACCTGCAACGCGACACCGGCATCGTGCCAGCGCCGCGCTGAGGCCCGCTGGAACCGGGGATTCCGGCGCTCAGCCGGCCAGCCGCTTGCGCATCTCCACGTGCGGGATGCCCGCCTCTTCGAATTCCGGCCCCACCTGCGCAAAGCCCACGCGCGCATAGAATGGCGCCGCGTGCGTCTGCGCATTGAGCACCAGTTCCGGGTAGCCAAGCGCTTCAGCCTTGCGCATCAGCGCGTCCAGCACCATTGCACCGACACCGGTGCCACGCACGGACTGCAGCACCGCCATGCGCCCGATATGGCCATCCGGCAGCAGCCGTCCGGTGGCCACCGGCGTGCCATCCTCGGCCAGCGCCAGCGCGTGCCAGCTCGGCTCGTCCCACTCATCCCATTCCAGTTCCACCGGCACGCATTGCTCTTCGACGAAGACGGTGTAACGGATGGCGCGCGCGCGTTCGCGCGCTTCGGACCAGGGGCAGATCAGGACAGTGATGGACATGGCGTGTGGAATCAGGCGCTTGGGGAACGATTGCGTCGGGCAGGGGATGCGGACGGGCGCCCATGATACGCCAGTGTCGCAGTGACCGTCGATGCACCAAAGCGGATCACTCGCCGCATCTCCGCTCTTGAAGTTGCACCATATCAGGGTTTGCCCGGGGTCGGCAGCGTCCTAGCAAATTTGTATGATGACCTGATTACCGAATAACCCGGGAAGCTGCCGTGTTCCAGAAAGTCCCTGCCCGCGCCCTCACCGACAATGTCGCCGAACAACTGCTGGACAAGATCCAGAGCGGCGCCTTTGCCCGCGGCGACAAGCTGCCGACCGAGGCGGTGCTGTCCGGGGAATTCGGCGTCAGCCGCACCGTGGTGCGCGAAGCCATCTCCCGGCTCAAGTACGAAGGCGTGGTGGAGTCGCGCCAGGGCAGCGGCGTGTTCGTGACGCTACAGGCCGGCATCCGGCCGCTGCGCATCGACTACACCGAAACCGGCACGCTGGAATCGGTGCTGCAGATCGTCGAACTGCGCCGCGCGATCGAGGCCGAGGTGGCCGCGCAGGCCGCCCGCCGCCGCACCGATGCGTCGATGGCGGCCATCGACGCCGCACTGGCCCGGCTCGACGAAGAGGTTGCGCAAGGCGGCGACGGCGTGGCCGAAGACGTGGCCTTCCACCGCGCCATCGCCGAGGCCACCGGCAACCCGTATTTCCTGAAGACGCTGGCCTTCCTCAGCCAGTACCTGGAAGCGGCCACGCGCGTGACCCGCACCAACGAGGCGCGCCGCGCGGACTTTTCGCGCCAGGTGCGTGAAGAACACCAGGCCATCGTCGCCGCCATCCGCGCCGGCGACCCGCTGGCCGCGCGCAATGCCGCGCAGAACCATATGTACAACGCCGCGCACCGTCTCGCCCAGCTGGGTGCGGACGAGAGCGGCGAAGCGCACGGCGCCGCCAACTGACGCGCGCGCAAGCCCGAACCATCGAATTATCCGTATCTGTTTCAGGAGTCCCTTCATGTCCAGGAATATCGGCGTCATCGGCCTTGGTGCCATGGGCTTTGGTGTCGCGCAGTCGCTGCTGCGTGCCGGCTTCAACGTGCACGCGTGCGACCTGCGCCCCGAAGTGCTGCAGCGCTTTGCCGATGCCGGCGGCGTGCCGTGCGCCTCGCCCTCCGAGCTGGGCAGCCGTTGCGACGTGGTGCTGACGCTGGTGGTCAACGCGCAGCAGACCGAGGCCGTGCTGTTCGGCGCCAACGGTGCCGCGGCCGCGATGCAGCCGGGCAAGCTGGTGATCGCCAGCGCCACCGTGCCGCCGGGCTTTGCCGAGGCGCTAGGCCGCCGGCTGGCGGAACAGGGCCTGCTGATGCTGGACGCACCGGTCTCCGGCGGCGCCGCGCGCGCCGCCAGCGGCGAAATGACCATGATGACTTCCGGCCCGGCCGAAGCCTACTCGCTGGCCGAGGACGTGCTGGCCGCCATCGCCGGCAAGGTGTATCGCCTGGGTGCCGCGCATGGCGCGGGCTCCAAGGTCAAGATCATCAACCAGCTGCTGGCCGGCGTGCATATCGCCGCGGCCGCCGAAGCGATGGCGCTGGGCCTGCGCGAAGGCGTGGACCCCGATGCGCTCTATGACGTGATCACGCACAGCGCGGGCAACTCGTGGATGTTCGAGAACCGCGTGCCCCATATCCTGAAGGGCGACTACACGCCGCTGTCGGCGGTCGACATCTTCGTCAAGGACCTGGGCATGGTGCTCGACACCGCGCGCCACAGCAAATTCCCGCTGCCGCTGTCGGCCGCCGCGCACCAGATGTTCATGATGGCGTCGACCGCCGGCCATGGCGGCGAGGACGACTCGGCCGTGATCAAGATCTTCCCGGGCATCGAACTGCCGGGCAAGGCTGAATAAGGGAGAAGCGAAGATGACCGCAGGCACCCTCGCCCATCGCCCGCTGTTGGGCTGCATCGCCGACGATTTCACCGGCGCCACCGACCTCGCCAACACGCTGGTGCGCAATGGCATGCGCACCGTGCAGACCATCGGCCTGCCCGACGTGGGCGCCGTGCAGGACATTGGCGAAGCCGATGCGCTGGTGGTGGCGCTCAAGTCCCGCACCATCCCGGCCGTCGAGGCCGTGGCCCAGTCGCTGGCCGCGCTGCAATGGCTGCGCGCGCAGGGCTGCCGCCAGTTCGTATTCAAGTACTGCTCCACCTTCGACTCGACCGATGCCGGCAATATCGGCCCGGTGGCCGAGGCGCTGCTGGCGGCACTGGACAGCGACTTCACCATCGCCTGCCCGGCCTTCCCCGAAAACGGCCGCACCATCTTTCGCGGCCACCTGTTCGTGGGCGATGCGCTGCTCAATGAATCGGGCATGGAGCACCATCCGCTGACGCCGATGACCGATGCCAGCCTGGTGCGCGTACTGCAGCGCCAGAGCAAGAACAAGGTCGGGCTGCTGCGCTACGACGCGGTTGCGCGCGGCGCGCATGCCACCGCCGAGCGCATCGCTGCGCTGCGCAGCGACGGCGTGCGCATGGCGATTGCCGATGCGGTGTCCGACGCGGACCTGTTCACGCTGGGCGAGGCCTGCGCCAACCTGCCGCTGATCACCGGCGGCTCCGGCATCGCGCTGGGACTGCCCGAGAATTTCCGCCGCGCCGGCCTGCTACCGCAGCGCGGTGACGCGGCCTCGGTGCCGGCCATCGACGGCCCGGGCGTGGTGCTGGCCGGCAGCGCCTCGCGCGCGACCAATGGCCAGGTAGCACGCTGGCTGGAGCAAGGCCGCCCGGCGCTGCGCATCGACCCGCTCGCGCTGGCACGCGGCGAAGCCGTTGCCGACGCGGCGCTGGCCTTTGCCGACGGTCATGGCGAACCGGTGCTGATCTACGCCACCTCCAGCCCCGACGAAGTCAAGGCCGTGCAGGCCGAACTGGGCGTCGAGCGCGCCGGACACCTGGTCGAACAGTGCCTGGCCACGGTTGCCGCCGGGCTGCTGGCACGCGGCACGCGCCGCTTCGTCGTGGCCGGCGGCGAAACCTCCGGCGCGGTGGTGCAGGCGCTGGGCGTGCGCGCCTTGCGTATCGGCGCGCAGATTGCACCGGGCGTGCCGGCCACCGTCACGCTGGATGCCAAGCCGCTGGCACTGGCGCTCAAGTCGGGCAACTTCGGCGGCCCGGATTTCTTTGACGAAGCGCTGCGCCAGCTTGGAGGTCACTGATGAGCACCGAAAGCAAGCTGCGCGAAGAGATCTGCCGCATCGGCGCCAGCCTGTACCAGCGCGGCTATACCGTGGGCTCGGCCGGCAATATCAGCGCGCGGCTGGACGACGGCTGGCTGATCACGCCGACCGATGCCTGCCTGGGGATGATGGACCCGGCCGCGGTCGCCAAGGTGGCCACCGATGGCAGCTGGGTCTCCGGCGACAAGCCGTCCAAGACGCTGATGCTGCATCGCGCGATCTACGACAACAACCGCGAGGCGCACGCCGTGGTGCATACGCACTCGACGCACCTCGTGGCCCTGACGCTGGCCGGTGTCTGGCAACCGGACGACGTACTGCCGCCGCTCACGCCCTACTACGTGATGAAGGTCGGCCATATACCGCTGATTCCCTACCATCGCCCCGGCGATCCGGCCGTGGCCGCGCGCGTGGCCACGCTGGCCGCGCAGGTGCGTGGCGTGCTGCTGGAGCGCCTTGGTCCGGTAGTGTGGGAATCCAGCGTCTCGCGCGCCGCGTTCGCGCTGGAAGAACTGGAGGAAACCGCCAAGCTATGGATGACGATGAAAGACACGCCGGGCTTCGCCGCCCGCGCTGCGCTGCCCGACGGCGCACTGACTGAGCTGCGCGACGCCTTCCAGGCGCGCTGGTAACAACCGCTTTTCCCCGATAAACGACGGCTTCACCCGGCGCGGTTGCCTTGCGGCCACCGTGCGGGGGACGCGCATGCCTGCAGTCCGCGCGCCGCCGCATTAGACCCACCACCATACCCGGAGACCACCGTGAATCCAAACCAACCGGCGGCAAGCGTGCCCGCCCTTGACAGCCTGGGCGGCAACGCCCGGCTGGATACCGAAGCCCAGATCGAAAAACGCGCCTACAGCAAGGTGTTCTGGCGCGTCATGCCGTTCCTGATGCTGTGCTACGTGGTCGCCTACCTGGACCGCGTCAATGTCGGCTTCGCCAAGCTGCAGATGGGCCAGGACCTGGCCTTCTCCGAAACCGTGTTCGGCCTCGGCGCCGGCCTGTTCTTTATCGGCTACTTCCTGTTCGAGGTGCCCAGCAACCTGCTGATGCATCGTATCGGCGCGCGCATCTGGATCGCGCGCATCATGATCACGTGGGGCATCATCTCGGCGCTGTTCCTGTTCGTGAAGACGCCGACCCAGTTCTACGTGATGCGCTTCCTGCTCGGCCTCGCCGAAGCGGGTTTCTATCCCGGCGTGATCCTGTACCTGACCTACTGGTTCCCGGCCAACCGCCGCGGCAAGATGATCGCGCTGTTCATGTCGGGCATCCCCATCGCGGGCATGTTCGGCAATCCGCTGTCGGGCTGGATCATGGACGCGTTCAACGGCACGCACGGCATGCGCGGCTGGCAATGGATGTTCCTGCTCGAGGCCCTGCCCGCGCTTGTGATCGGCGTGGTGACGGTGTTCGTGCTGCGCGACGGCATCGACAAGGCGCCGTGGCTCGACGCCGATGAAAAGCGCGTGCTCAAGCGCAATATCGAGGAAGACCAGCGCGGCGCCCATAACGCCGCCAGCGCCGCCGGCAAGGCCCACGGCCACTCGCTGGGCGCGGTGTTCTCCGACCGCCGCGTGTGGTGGATGTGCCTGATCTACTTCTGCTTCGTCACCGGCCAGTACGCGCTGACCTTCTGGATGCCGACGCTGGTGAAGGCCAGCGGCGTGACCGGCAACCTGAACATCGGCCTGCTGTCGGCGATCCCGTTCATCTGCGCCGTGATCGTCATGAACATCCTGGGCCACAGCGCCGACGCACGCCGCGAGCGCCGCTGGCACCTGATCGTGCCGGCGCTGATGGGTGCCACGGGCTTTGCCATTGCGGCCTCGTTCACCAACAATACAACGGTGGCCATCGCCGCGCTGTCGCTGGCCGCCGCCGGGGTGCTGACCTGCGCGCCGCTGTTCTGGTCGCTGCCGACCTCGTTCCTGTCGGGCATTGCCGCCGCTTCCGGTATTGCCGTGGTGAATTCGGTGGGCAACCTGGCCGGTTTCGTGTCGCCGTACATGGTCGGCGCGCTGAAGGACATGACACAAAGTACGCAGCTGCCCATGTACGTGCTGTCCGCGATCCTGGTCGTCGGCGCCGTGCTGGTGTGGCTGACGCCCGCTAAACTGGTCAACCGCTGATCCTGGCCGGCCCGCTTTCGACGTAGTCTCGATCGGGCCGGATCCGTACCACCGCTTTGGAGTTCCGAATGCCGCGCTTCGCCGCAAACCTCTCGATGATGTACAACGAGCACGCCTTCCTGGACCGCTTTGCCGCAGCCGCGGCCGACGGCTTCCGGGCGGTGGAGTTCCTGTTCCCGTACGAGCACGCCGCCGCCGAGCTGCGCGCGCGCCTGGACGCGAACGGCCTCACACAGGCACTGTTCAACGCGGCGCCGGGCGACTGGGCAGCAGGCGAACGCGGCCTGGCCGCCCTGCCCGGGCGCGAGGCGGATTTCCGCGGCACCATCGGCCGCGCGCTGGAATACGCCGGCGTGATCGGCAATGACCGCATCCACGTGATGGCGGGCCTGATCCCTGCCGATGCCGACCGCGCGCGCTGCCGCGCCACATACCTCGAGAACCTCGCCTTTGCTGCCAACGCTGCCGCCGCCCAGGGCGTGACCGTGCTGATCGAGCCGATCAACACGCGCGACATGCCGGGCTATTTCCTGAACCGCCAGGACGACGGCCAGGCTATCTGCAAGGAAGTCGGCGCGGCCAACCTGAAGGTGCAGTTCGACTGCTACCACTGCCAGATCGTCGAAGGCGATGTCGCGATGAAGCTCAAGCGTGACATCGCGGGCATCGGCCATATCCAGATCGCCGGCGTGCCCGAGCGCCATGAGCCGGACGTGGGCGAGCTGAACTATCCCTACCTGTTCGAGGTCATGGACACGCTTGGCTACGACGGCTGGATCGGCTGCGAATACCGCCCGCGCGCCGGCACCTCGGCCGGCCTGGGCTGGCTCAAGCCCTACCTGGGCCGCTGATCGCGACCAACCCCAAGAACAACCGCTCCCATCCTGCCATGAACGTACTGATTACCGGCGGCGCCGGCTTCCTCGGCCTGCAACTCGCCCGCCTGCTGCTGCAACGCGGCACCCTGAACCTGGACGGCCAGCCCGTGGCCATCAAGCGCCTGACGCTGCTGGACGTGATGGCGCCGCAAGGCCTGGACGATGCGCGCGTGCGCGTGGTCACCGGCGACCTGTCCGACCCGGCCGTGCTGCGCCAGGCCATCGACACCGACACTGGCGCCGTGTTCCACCTGGCGGCCGTGGTCAGCGGCCAGGCCGAGGCCGACTTCGACCTGGGCATGCGCGTCAACCTGGACGCCTCGCGCGCGCTGCTGGAAACCTGCCGCGAGCTGGGCCACCAGCCGCGCGTGCTGTTCACCAGCTCGGTCGCGGTCTACGGGGGCCAGTTGCCGCCGGTGGTGCAGGACGATACCGCGCTGAACCCGCAATCGTCATACGGCGTGCAGAAGGCCATCGGCGAGCTGCTGCTGTCGGACTACAGCCGCCGCGGCTTTGTCGACGGCCGCGTGCTGCGCCTGCCGACCATCAGCGTGCGCCCCGGCAAACCCAATGCGGCGGCCTCGTCGTTCGCCAGCGGCATCATCCGTGAGCCGCTGTCTGGTGTTGCTGCCAACTGCCCGGTGGCACCGGAAACGCCGCTGTGGCTGCTGTCGCCGCGAGCGGCCGTCGCGGCACTGGTCAATGGCATCGAACTGGCCGGCGAACGGCTGGGCAACCGCCGCGTGGTGAACTTGCCGGGGTTGTCGGTCACGGCTGCCGGCATGATCGAAGCCCTGCGCCGCGTGGCGGGCAATGCCGTGGCGGACCGCGTGACGTGGGAGCGCGAAGCGCGCGTGGAGAACATCGTCGGCACCTGGCCGGCGGCGTGGAACGCGGAGCGTGCGCTGGCGCTGGGGTTCCAGAGCGACGCGAGCTTTGATGAGGTGATTCGCGCCTATATGGAAGATGCGGGGCTGGCCAAGTAAGCGAATCTCGCCTCCCTGCTGCGACGGCCCTAATATTTGCTGAGAGCCGCTCCCCTCTCCCGCTTGCGGGAGAGGGGAGCAAACAAGCGGGATTTGAAGACTCGTCGGCACGGAATCACCCCGCCGGCTTCACCACCTCATACCCCTCGATAATCTCCCGCACCGGCCCCGGAATCGCCGCCGATTTCTGCGTGGCCGGGTCCGCGCACACATAGACGATCTCACCGGTAATCAGGTGTTCGTCGCCGCGGAACATCTCCACCCGGAACAGCATGCTCGAGCGCCCCAGGCGCGACATGCGGCCGCGGATTTCCAGCTCGTCGTCAAAGCGCGCCGAGGCGTGGTATTCCAGCGTGGACTTGACCACGAAGATGTCCACGCCATGCGCGTGCAGCACATCTTCCGGATAGCGGATGCCCAGCGCGCGCCAGTACTCGGTCACGCAGATATCGCAGTACGTCAGGTAGTGCGCGTTGAAGACGATCGACTGCGGATCGACTTCGGCCCAGCGCACGCGCAGCGGGATGCTGTGGCGAAAATCCTCTTTGGCCATCGGCCTGGTCTCCTTGTTTGTCGTGGCTTGTCAAAGCACCAGGCCGCCGGCCCGCCGGACAGGACCGGCAGGCGCGGCGGCCTGGATCGATGATGGCGGCGGCAGGCTGATTGCGCTTACTGTGCCTTGGCCAGCCCCAGCTTCTCGATGATCGCCTTTTCCTTCTTGACGGTCTCGGCCGCAAACTGCGCGTATTGCTGGCTGTTCATGTAGTACGGCTCCATGTCGAACTTGGCCAGCGATTCGCGGTAGTTGGGCATGTCCATGGCCTTCTTGAAGGCGTCATGCAGCTTCTGCACGATCTTCGGATCGGTGCCCTTGGGCGCGACCAGGCCGAACGGCGAGGTCTGCACGATGCCGATGCCCAGTTCCTTCAGCGTCGGCACGTTGGGGAAGCGCGCCGAGCGCTTCTCGCCCCAGGTCGACAGCAGGCGCAGCTTGCCCTGCTCAACGTACGGTGCCCATGCCGGCGTGTCGGCCACCGACATCACGTGGCCGCCCAGCAGCGCCTGCATCGACTCGGAATTGCCCTTGTAGGGGATGTGCGAGAACTGCACGCCCTGCTTCATCGCCAGCTCTTCCATGGTCAGGTGCAGCGTGGTCATCGAGCCCGGCGAACCGTAGGTCAGCTTGCCCGGATTGGCCTTGGCGTAGGCAATGTACTCCTGCATCGTCTTGATCGGCGAATCGGCCGGCACCACCAGGCCGAACGAATAGCCGGCGAGGTTGATGATGTAGTTCAGGTCCTTGACCGGGTCCCAGTTGATCTTGGTGGTGTACGGCAGGCGGTAGACCGGCATGGCGACCTGGGCCAGCGTGTAGCCGTCCGGCGCGGTGGACTGCATCATCTGCGCGGGCAGCACGCCACCCGCGCCGGGCTTGTTCTCGACGATCACGGGCTGGCCCAGGATCTTGGAGGCGTTGTCGGCGAGCACGCGGAACGGGATATCCGTGGAGCCGCCGGCGGTGTAGCCGATCACCAGGCGGATCGGGCGCTGCGGGAACTTGTCGGCCTGTGCCTGGGCGGGCATGGCGGCAAGGCCCAGTGCCGCGGTAGCGGCGGCGATGCCCGCGCGGGCGATGAAGTGGCGGCGTTGCATTTGACTATGTCTCCTTGTGCTGCAAGTCACTGCTGAAAATGGAAGGCCGGGGCCGGTGCGGCCCTGACCGTGGCTGCTGGTCTAGTTGTGCGGTGTGCCGAACGCGGCGCGCAGCGCGGCAACGGCCTCGGCATGTGCCTGCGCCACCGCCGGCACGAACCGGCCCAGCTTGAAGAAATCATGGATCATGCCGGGGTAGTCCGCCAGCGTGGCGGCCACGCCGGCGGCGCGCAGCTTCTCCGCGTAGGCCACACCCTCGTCATGCAGCGGATCGTAGCCGGCCACGGCGATCCAGGCCGGGCATGTGCCGCGCACCTCGGCGCCGGCGCCGCCGCCATCCAGCGGGGCGAAACGCCAGTCGTCGCGGCTGGCTTCCTGGTCCAGGTACTGGGCAAAGAACCAGCGGATCATGTCCGCCGTCAGCAGGTAGCCATCGGCCAGCGCGCGGTGCGACGGCGTGTCCTGGCGTGCACAGGTGCCGGGATAGATCAGCAACTGCAGCACGGGCGCCAGGCCCGCATTGCGGGCCTCCACAGCACACGCCGCGGCCAGCGTGCCGCCGGCGCTGTCGCCACCCACGGCGATGCGCGCCGGGTCGGCACCGAGCCGGCCGGCTTCGGCGAAGACCCAGTGCAGCACATCGAAGGCGTCGTTGGCCGCCGTCGGGAAACGCCATTGCGGCCCGAGCCGGTAGTCCACCGACAGCACCATGCAGTCCGCCTGGCCACACAGCAGCCGGCACAGCGGATCGTGCGAATCGACGCTGCCGACCGTGAAGCCGCCGCCATGGAAATACACCAGCAAGGGCAGCGGCTCGGTCCAGCTGGCCTCGCGCGGGGTGTACAGCCTGAGCGGGATGGCGTGGCCGTCGCGCGCCGGCGCCAGCAGGTCTTCCGCCATATGCACGGGCGGCGGATTGATATCGAGGATCGGCGCGCTTTTCTCGTAGGCGATCTTGGCGTCCTCGGGCTCCATCGCGTGGATCGGCGGCCGCTTGGCGCGCGCGATCAGCTCCAGCAGCGCGGCCACCTGCGGGTCGAGCGGGCTGGACGGCAGGCCGGGCGTGGCGGGCGCATCAGGGCTGGAAGACGGTGCGGCGGACATAGGGAATGACGCGGATCCGGAGCCGGTGCCAGCGGCGTGCAGAAGTTCTGCGCGTCGCCCGCATCGGGACAAGTTCGAATTGTGAACGATCGTTCGATTTTAGTATGATGCCAGATGTTCCAGGTGCCCGGCAGTACGAGATAACCCCGAAAAGTCGCTGTCAGCCTGCCACGCGGCAAGTTTTTGCGCGATGATCGGCTGAAGCGGTCCCGAGGGCTCCGGAAACGCAGTAGTGCAGGTCCATTGAAACCCAAGACAGCGGGCCTGGCGAGCATCCGCTCCAGGCCCGTGCAAAAGACAATTTGGCGGCAGATCCCGGCAGGAGACAAGCAAACATGGCGTTTATCTACTATCTGACCCACATCCACCTGGATTTCGGCGCGGTAAGCCTGCTCAAGTCCGAATGCGAGCGCATCGGCATCCGCCGCCCGTTGCTGGTGACCGACAAGGGCCTGGTCGCCGCGGGAGTGGCGCAGCGTGCCATCGATGCGATGCAGGGCCTGCAGGTTGCGGTATTCGATGAAACCCCGTCGAACCCGACCGAGGCCATGGTGCGCAAGGCCGCCGCACAATACCGCGAGGCCGGCTGCGACGGGCTGGTGGCAGTGGGCGGCGGCTCGTCGATCGACCTCGCCAAGGGCATCGCCATCCTGGCCACGCATGAGGGCGAGCTGACCACCTATGCCACCATCGAAGGCGGCAGCGCCAGGATCACCGACAAGGCGGCGCCGCTGATCGCGGTGCCCACCACCTCGGGCACCGGCAGCGAGGTGGCGCGCGGCGCCATCATCATCCTGGACGACGGCCGCAAGCTGGGCTTCCATTCCTGGCATTTGCTGCCCAAGTCCGCCGTCTGCGACCCGGAACTGACGCTGGGGCTGCCGGCCGGGCTGACCGCGGCCACCGGCATGGATGCGATCGCGCACTGCATCGAGACCTTCCTGGCCCCCGCCTTCAACCCGCCCGCGGACGGCATTGCGCTGGACGGGCTGGAGCGCGGCTGGGGCCATATCGAACGCGCCACCCGCGACGGCCAGGACCGCGACGCACGCCTGAACATGATGAGCGCGTCGATGCAGGGCGCAATGGCGTTCCAGAAGGGGCTGGGCTGCGTGCATTCGCTGTCGCACCCGCTGGGCGGGCTGAAGATCGACGGCCGCACCGGCCTGCACCACGGCACGCTCAACGCGGTGGTGATGCCGGCGGTGCTGCGCTTCAACGCCGATGCGCCCACGGTGGTGCGCGACGACCGCTACGCACGCCTGCGCCGCGCCATGCACCTGCCCGACGGCGCCGATATCGCGCAGGCCGTGCACGACATGACCGTGCGCCTGGGCCTGCCCACCGGGCTGCGTCAGATGGGTGTCACCGAGGACATGTTCGACAAGGTGATTGCCGGTGCGCTGGTCGACCATTGCCACAAGACCAACCCGAAAGAAGCCAGCGCCGCGGATTATCGGCGTATGCTTGAGCAGTCCATGTAGCACACAGCGGCTTCCCGCCGGTCAGACCGACCAAGCGGCTGTCCGGCGGCCCTCCCTCCACAGCGCAGGAGACAACATGAGCGGCGAGCACTTGCAGGTAGTCCATGGCGATATCACCCGGATGGAAGTCGATGCCATCGTCAACGCGGCCAATAGCGGCCTGTTGGGCGGCGGCGGCGTCGACGGGGCCATCCACGGGGCAGGCGGCTCCGCGATCAAGGAGGCCTGCCGCGCGATCCGCGACACGCAGGGCGGCTGCCCCACCGGCGAGGCGGTGATCACTACCGGCGGCCACCTGCCGGCGCCATACGTGATCCACGCGGTCGGGCCGGTCTGGCAAGGCGGCGACCAGGGCGAGGACGAACTGCTCGCCAACGCCTACCGCAACAGCATCCGGCTGGCGGCGCAGCACCACCTGCGCAGGCTGGCCTTTCCCAATATCAGCACCGGCATCTACGCCTTCCCGCGCGAGCGCGCGGCGGATATCGCCATCGCCGCGGTGCGCGAGGCGCTGGCCGCGGCGCCGGAGATCGAGCAGGTCACCTTCGTCTGCTTCGACGACGAGAACTACCGCCTGTACCGCGAGCGCTTGTCCTGAGACGGATCGCGGGGCATGCCCCGCGATCTCCACCGCCTGCGTCAGAACTTGTGGCGCAGGCCCACGCGCAACACCGCCTGGCTGTCATCGGCCGACGGACGCACGCCGTTGATCGCGGCCACCGCGCGCTTGCCGGTGGAATCGATCCCCGAGGCCTTCTGGTAGATCGCCATCGCGTAGACATCGGTGCGCCTGGACAGGCTGTAGTCCGCCCCCAGCACGAACTGCCGGTAGCTGGCGTCATTGATGCCGCTGCCCCTGGCATAGTCCGCGGCCACGCCCATCAGCAATGCCGGCGTCACCTGGTACTTGAAGCTGACTTCCACATTGTTGAAGGTCGCGGTGCCGCGATAGCCGAACGGATTCGGGCCGGACGACAGGTCTCCCAGGTCCTTGAAGCGCGTGTTGGAGTACGTGGTCCCGACCGTGGCCGCGCCGAAGCTGTACGCCGCGCCCGCGGCAAAGACTTCCTGCGTGCGCGCCGACGCGTAGCCCGACTGCACCGGCGAGCCGATATTGGTCAGCGTGTTCAACGGTGCCGAGCCGGTGGTGTTGGCCGTGACACCGGTGCCGTAGAACGAGGTATTGGGGTTCCTGACGTTCAGGTAGCCGATGCCGAGCAGCAACGGCCCGCTGCCATAGCCCGCGCCCAGCGACCAGATCTGGTTGCGCGCCGGGCTGCCCGCCACGCCGCCCAGGCTGTAGACCCCGCCAAAACTCAGGCCGCCGTAGTTCTGGCTGCGGAACTTGATGGCGTTGTTGACCCGGGCGGAGTTGTTCAGGTTGTCGATATCGCCGGGGTGGGCGTTGTAGAAGCCGCCCCATTGCGCGCCGATGTTGAGCGGACCGACAAAATCCACCACCGAGTCGTACTGGCGGCCCATGGTCACCGTGCCGTAGTTGCCGGACAGGCCGACGTACGCCTGGCGCCCGAATATCAGGCCGCCCTGCCCCAGCTTGCCGCTGCTGGCGTCGAAGCCGTTTTCCAGCACGAACAGCGCCTTCATGCCACCGCCCAGGTCCTCACTGCCGCGCAGGCCGAAGCGGCTGGCCTGGATCACGCCGCTGACCAGGCTAAACTGGTGATGGCCACCGGCGTTGTTGTTGTAGGTCAGGCCTTCATCGACGACGCCATAGAGGGTCACGCTGCCCTGTGCGCAAGCCATCTGCGCGAATCCGCCGATCAATGCAAAACCTGCAAGCTGCTTTTTCATTCTGTTTCCTCCGTCTATGAATTTGTTGCCGCACCTGTTGATTCGCGTCCCTCGCATATGCGCCGACTGGGTGCGGGCCCTCCCGGAACTGCCTTCGAAAACCACTGCAACGACACCTGCTGAGGGATTCCGCCCGCGTTTCGCTGGCGATGGGCGTGACAAAGCCGCTCACGCCGTGAGCACGGCTTTGCGCCGCTGGCGCAAAGCCGAACATCCACCCCTGGAAAAATCAGAACCAAGAACCGCCGCGCGTTTTGAAAACGACGAGACGCAGGCAGGAATGCGCGTCAGGCCGTCCCGCCCGGCAGCCGCCGCGCCTTAGCCATCGAAATGGATCCAGGGCCGGCGCAACCGGTCCGCGCCCTGGAACGCGTCGATGCTTGACGCCAGCTTCAGCGTCAGGGCGATCGGGTCCAGCCCTTCAAGCAGCATCTGCCGCTGCTCGCTGCCCAGCGTGAAGCCGTACCGCGCGCCCGCCGGCGACACCACTTCCAGCTGCCGGAGGTCGACCGTCACCTGCCGCGTGGCCGGCGCTGCGGCGCAGTCGTCGGCGAGTGCCTGCACCGTTGCCATCGGCAGCACCACCGGAAGCAGGCCGTTGCGCACGCAGTTGTTGTGGAAGATGGCACCGAAGCCGGGCGCAACGATGGCGCGGATGCCGAACTCCTTCAGCGCCCACACCGCATGCTCGCGCGAGGAGCCGCAGCCAAAATTGCTTCCGGCCAGCAGGATCGACGCCCCGGTGTACTCCGGCTGGTTCAGCACGAACAAGGGATCGGGGCTGCGGTCCGTCCCCGCCAGGTAGCGCCAGCCGGCGAACAGGCCCTCGGCCAGCCCGTGCCTGGAGACGCGCTTCATTTCCCGCGACGGGATGATGGCGTCGGTGTCGATGTTGATGCGCAGCAGCGGCGCGGCCACGCCGCGATGCATGGTAAATGGCTCCATCTCAGGCTCCCGGCAGCCGGCGCGGGTCGGCGATGCGCCCCAGCACGGCCGATGCCGCCACGGTGGCCGGGCTGGCAAGGTGGGTGCGGGTCTGCGAGCCCTGGCGGCTTTCAAAATTGCGGTTGGTGCTGCTGATCACGCGCTGCCGGTGGCCGAAGCTTTCGCCGCCGGCGTAGAAGCACATCGAGCAACCCGATTCACGCCACTCGAATCCCGCTTCACGGAACACGCGATCCAGCCCTTCGGCCTCGGCGGCGCGCTTGACGGCGCTGGAACCCGGCACGCAGATGGCCGTCACGCCGGGCGCCACCTTGCGCCCGGCCAGCACACCGGCCGCGCTGCGCAGGTCCGACAGCCGGCTGTTGGTGCAGGAGCCGATAAATGCGGCATCGATGGCGATGTCCGCCATCCGCTGCCCGGGACGCAGGTCCATGTAGGACAGTGCGCGCTCCATGGCCTGGCGCGTATCGGCATCGATCGCCATGGCGGGGTCGGGCACGGCGCCGTCGACGGCCACGCCGTGCTGCGGGCTGGTGCCCCAGGTCACCATCGGCGCCAGCTGCCTGCAATCCACCGACAGCTCGCGGTCGAACACGGCGTCGGCGTCGCTGTACAGGCTGCGCCAGTGCGACAGCGCTGGTTCCCACTGCGCACCGGCGGGCGCATACGGCCGGCCGGCGAGGTATTCGAAGAC
Organism: Cupriavidus sp. FW305-26; assembly: GCF_058787975.1. Lineage (NCBI taxonomy): Bacteria > Pseudomonadati > Pseudomonadota > Betaproteobacteria > Burkholderiales > Burkholderiaceae > Cupriavidus > Cupriavidus sp. FW305-26. Next base: position 56,655 of record NZ_JBYTAH010000004.1, on the reverse strand, counting down.
CGTGTCGTCGGGCGCGACAATGCCCGAGAACGCCGAGAACTCCACCGCCAGGTTGCACAGCGTCAGGCGCGCCTCGACCGGCAGGCTGCGCACCGCGCTGCCGCCGAATTCGAGCATATGGCCGCCGGCGCCCGCCGCCGAGTAGCGTGCGATCAGCCACAGCATCAGGTCCTTGGCGCCGACGCCCGCTGGCAGCGCGCCGTCGAACGACACCCGCATGGTGAGCGGCCGCGTCACGCGCAGCGTCTGCGTCGCCAGCGCATGTTCCGCCTCGGACGAGCCGATGCCCCAGGCCAGCGCGCCCAGGCCGCCCTGCGTGCAGGTATGGCTGTCGGGACAGACCACGGTGGTGCCGGGCAAGGCAATGCCCTGTTCCGGCGACACCACATGGACGATGCCCTGGCCGGGATCGCCGATATCGAACAGCCGGATGGCCTCGCGCCTGGCGCTGTCGCGCGTGCTGGTGATAAAGGCCTCGCCGCCCGGCATCAGCGTGCTGTCGTTGCGCCCGGGCCGCGTATCGACGATATGGTCCATGGTGCAGAACGCCAGCGCCGGCGCGCGCACGCGCCGCCCGGCCGCGCGCAGCGAGCTCAGCGCGATGCTGCCGGTGCGCTCGTGCAGGAAGACGCGGTCTATATGCAGCAGGCTGGCGCCGTCCAGTTCGGCAATGGCATGCGCCTGCCAAATCTTGTCGAACAGGGTCCGGCCCTGGGACATGGCGCTCATCGCTGCGCTCCGATCGCGCGCTCACTCTCCAGCGTGTCGATGGCGTCGCCGCTCATGCCCGTGGCCAGCAGTGCCGTGCGCGAATGCTCGCCGGCGCGCGGCAGGTCGCGGTAGACGTCGAAGCGCCGCCCGTCCATCGCAATCGGCAGCGCCGGCAGCCGCACCTGCTGGCCCGAGGGCAGCGTCACCGGCACCAGCCCGCCGCCCGCGTTCAGGTGCGGATCGTCGAACAGGTCTTCGGGCCGGGAAATCGGCGCGAACGGCAGGCCACACGCTTCCAGCTTCGCCATCAGTTCCTGCTTGCCGAAGCTGCGGAACATCGGCGCCAGCGCGCCCAGCACGCGCGGCCGCTGCCGCACGCGTCCGTCGTTGCGGTCCAGGGTAGGGTCGCCGATGAAGTCGGCCAGTGCAAACGCCTCGCAGAACTTGCGCCACTGCGTGTCGCTGACGATGCCGACAAAGACCGGGGCGCCTTCCATGGTCTCGAAGGTGTCATAAACCCCCCACGCCGAACTGCGCACCGTCATCGGCGGAGCGGGCGTGCCCGTCACGGCCTGCTGTGCCATGTGCTGGCCGACCAGGAAGGCCGTGGTCTCGAACAGCGAGCTGCACACATGCTGCCCGCGTCCGGTCCGGTGCCGTTCCTGCAGCGCGCCGAGAATGGCGATCACGCCGAACATCGCGCCGGTGACGTCGATCACCGAGGCGCCGGCGCGCATCGGCTTGCCCGGCAGGCCCGTCATATAGGCCAGCCCGCCCATCATCTGGGTGACTTCGTCCAGTGCCACGCGCCGGTCGTAGGGGCCGGCAAGAAAGCCCTTGGCCGAGCAGTAGATCAGGCCGGGGTTGTGCGCCGCCAGCACGCCGTAGCCGAAGCCGTTCTCGTCCATCGCCCCGGCACGGAAGTTCTCGATCACCACGTCGGCGCTGTCCACCAGCCTGCGCACGGCGTCCCTGCCCGCTGCCGACTTCAGGTCCGCGCACAGGCTCTGCTTGTTGCGGTTGTACATGGCGAAGTAGCCCGCGCCCGAGCCCCCCAGCCGGCGCGTGTTGTCGCCGCCGGGCGGCTCGACCTTGGTCACCTCCGCGCCCATGTCGGCGAGGATCATGCCGATCGCCGGCCCCATCACCATGTGGGTGAATTCGACTACCTTCAGGCCAACCAGCGGCCTTTCCATTGTTGTCATCCGTCGCTCCTGCTGATCATTGCCACGCCGCCAGGACGGCAGGCACGAAGCCCTTGGGCAGGCCGGCCTCCGGCGTGTGCCCGTAAAGCGGTTCGTCCGCCAGGTTGGCCCTGACGATGTCGCGCACGCGGAACAGCGCCTCCAGGTCGATGCCGGTGCGCAGCCCCATCGACTCGAGCAGGAACACCAGGTCCTCCGTCACCACATTGCCGCTCGCGCCGGGCGCGAACGGACAGCCGCCGAGCCCGCCCAGCGAGGCATCGACCGTGGTCAGGCCCACGTCGATCGCCGCCAGCACATTGGCCAGCCCCTGCCCGCGCGTGTTGTGCAGGTGGATGCCGCTCAGGTGCTGCTGCCCGATCGCGCGCCATACCGCCAGCGTCAGGCTGCGCACCTGGCGCGGATTGCCGTAGCCGGTGGTGTCGGACAGGCCGACTTCGTCGCAGCCCGCGTCCATCAGCGCTTCGGCCAGCCCGACCACGCGCGCCTCGGCGACCGGGCCTTCCAGCGTGCAGCCGAATGCGGTCGACAGCCCCGCCTCGAAGCGCGGCCGCGCATGGGCCGGCAAGGCGCGGATGCGTTCGGCAATGCGCCGGACCTCGCGCAGCATCTGCTCATGGGTGCGGTTGACGTTGCGCAGGCTGTGCGTCTCGCTGACCGACACCGGGATGGTGAGCTTGTGCACGCCGGCGCCGATGGCGCGCTCGGCGCCCACGTAATTGGGCACCAGTGCCGCCACCGTGAGCCCGCCGATGCCGAGCGCGTGCGCCACCACCTCGGCCGTGTCCGCCATCTGCGGCAGCACCGTGGCCGGAACGAACGAGCCGACCTCGATCTCGCGCACGCCGGCGGCGGCTTCCGCGCTGATCCAGGCCTTCTTGGCCGCGGTCGCCATCACGCGCCGGGTCATCTGCAGGCCGTCGCGCGGGCCGACTTCGCTGACCAGTACGTCGATGTTCTGCATGTTTGCTGTCATGGGTTTTCCTGTGGTTGGGAATCCTGTGCCGCGAACGCCGCGAGAATCTCGCCCGCGCCCGCGCTCCAGACTTCAGGTCTTGCCATCACGTATTCGAGCGCGGCTTCCAGGTAGCGGATCCGGTGCGGCTGCCCCAGCACCCACGGGTGCACGGACAGCGCGAGGATGCGCCCGCCCTGTTCGCGCGCTTCGTCGAGCAGCAGGTCGCAGGCGTCTTTCACCTGCCGCGCCCACGATGCTTCCGGGTGCAGGTTCTCCATCAGCACGAAGCGGTCCTCGAGCTCGGTCGACAGCGGCATCGCCCACAACTTGCCGTGGCGCGTGCGGAACGGGTAAGGCATGTCGTCGTTGACCCAGTCGCACAGGTACTCGATGCCGTTGGCGCGCAGCAGCTCCGGCGTATTGGCGCTCTGCAGCTTGCCGGGGCTGAGCCAGCCGCGGACGTCCTGCCCGCTGAGCGTACGCAGCCGGTCCAGCGAACGCCGGACGACTTCCGCCTCGACGGCTTCATCCAGGCCGCCGGCGTGTGCGGTGTCCATGCTCCATGAATGGCCGATGATCTCGTCGCCGCGCTCGCTCACCGTGGCGAGCAGCGACGGATACAGCTCGGCCAGCCGCGCATTGATGGCAAAGGTCGGGCGCACGCCGTAGCGGTCGAAGCCGCGCAGCATCCGGTGGATGCCGATGCGGTTGCCGTAGTCGCGCAGCGTGTAGTGGCGCAGGTCCGGATACGGCATGGTCATGTTGCCCGGCACCGCCACCGGTTTGCCGGTCGGGTTCAGCGGGAAGAACTGCAGGCTGACGTTGACCCACAGGGCCAGCGTCTTGCCGCCTGGCCAGCGCACCGGCGCGCGGCTTGCCAGCATCGACCAGTCATAGCGGTCGTGGTCCATGCCGGCGCGGCGGTGCGGGTATTGCGGGGCTTGATGGTCGCGTGGCATCAGCACGCCCTCCGCACCGGGTTGGCTGCGGCAATCGCAGCCGCGGCCGTGTCGTAGCAATGTTCGAGGTAGTAATCGGCGATCTCGCGGCCGGTGGTGACCCAGACATCCGCGTGGCCAGTGATGTATTCCAGCGCTTCCTCGAAGGCGCGCAGCCGGTGCGGGCAGCTGACCTGGTAGTTATGGGTCGGGATGCACATCACGGTGCCGGACTCGGCCCCTTCCGCATAGAGCCGGTCGAAGCAGTCCTTCAGCATCTGCCCGTAGCGGCGCGGCTCGACCTTGTTCACCACGTAGGCGATGGTGTCGTTCATCTCCAGCGAGTACGGCAGCGAGATAAAGCGCTGGCCGCCGCGCACGCGCACCGGCGTGGGCTGGTCGTCATGGAACAGGTCGCAGGTATAGCGGCCGCCCAGTTCGGCGAACAAGTCCAGAGTCGATTCGCTGTGCGACAGCGCTGGCGCCAGGTAGCCGGCCGGCTTGCTGCCGGTGCAGTCCTCGATGATCTGCATCGACTCGCGGATCATCTCGCGCTCCTGTTCCTCGGACATGCCGTAGGTGTAGCGCGTGTTGTAGATGCCGTGCGAGAAGAACTCCCACTCGCGCTCCATGCACATCGCCACGATCTCGGGGTGATGCACGCACAGCGCCGCCGACAGCGACACCGAGCCGCGGATGCCGTACTTGTCCAGCAGCCGCATCTGGCGCTGATGGCCGACGCGGTTGCCGTAGTCGCGGATCGAGTAGCCCGGCACCGCGGGGTACGGATGGGGCCATGCGCGCCGGTGCGGATTGCCTGGCGGGTCGAGTTCATAGAACTCGATGTTGGGCGCGACCCAGAAGGCCAGCCGTGCCCCGCCCGGCCAGCGGATCCTGGGGCGGTCCTGGTAGGGCCAGTAGTCGTAGTAACCGGGGGTTTCAAGCATGTCAGTCCCCCTTGGACAAGCGCGGCGCGGCTTGCCTGTCCTCGAGCCAGTTCTGCACCTCGAGCACGTCGAGCACGTCGGCGTACTTCAGCATCAGGTCGGTCAGGTTGGCGAAGTGGTAGCTCTCATGCTTGTCGGCCACGCACTGCTCCGGCACGATGGTGCGATACCCGCGCGACAGCGAATCCACCGCCGTGGCGCGCACGCAGCCCGAGGTGGAGCCGCCGGTGATGACCACGGTATCCACCTGGTGCCACACCAGCAACGACTGCAGCTGGGTCTCGAAGAACGCCGACGGCATCTTCTTGCAATAGACCACGTCGCGCACCGGATCGACATCGACGCGGCTGTCGAACTGCGCGCGCTCCGACCCATGCTTGATGTTCTGCAGCGAATCCGGCGTATCGGTGCGGGTGCCCCAGATGCCCGCATCCTCGCCGGACGCCATGTACGCCACCCGCGTCCACACCACCGGCCAGCCCAGCGCCCGGAAGCGCCCCGCCAGCCCGTTGATATGCGCCAGCTGCGCGGGATCGGTCTCGTACGCGGTCTTGAAGCGGTCGGTGCAGGTGTAGGCGTTCTGCAGGTCGATATTGACCAGCACCGCCTTGCGCCCGAAGCCGAAGCGCGCCCGGCTGGGGTTGGCCCTGACCTCCTGCCAGATCTGGCGCGCGGTCTTGTCTGACAATTCCATCGGTTTGACTCCGTTCTTTGCTTCTCTGATTGCTGGATGGGTACGCTCACACGCCCAGGTAAGCGGCCCGCAGTTCAGGGGCTGCCAGCAGCGTCCCGGGCGTACCGGAGAACCTGACTTCGCCGTTTTCCAGCACGTAGGCCCGCGAGGCGATTTCCAGCGACAGCGCCACGTTCTGCTCGACCAGCAGGATCGACAGTCCTTCCTTGTGCAGGCGGCGGACCAGGCCGAACATCTCCTCGACCATCAGCGGCGACAGCCCGAGCGAGGGCTCGTCCAGGATCAGCAGGCGCGGATCGCCCATCAGGCCGCGGCCGATGGCCAGCATCTGCTGCTCGCCGCCGGACATGGTGCCGGCGCGCTGGCCCAGCCGTTCGCGCAGGCGCGGGAAGGTATCGAGCACCCATTCCAGGTTGGCCTTGAGCTGGCGCGTGGCGCGGCGGCAGGCGCCCAGCTCCAGGTTCTCCAGCACGGTCAGGTTGGGGAAGATGCGGCGCCCTTCGGGCACCTGGATCAGTCCGGCGCCGACGATGTCCTGCGGCCGGGCCCGGCTGACGTCCCGCCCGTCGAAGCGGACCGTGCCGGAGGTGCCGGACACCAGGCGGCAGGCCGTGTTGATCAGCGTCGATTTGCCGGCGCCGTTGGCGCCCAGCAGGGCCACGATCTCGCCGCGATTCACCTCCACGCTGACGCCGTGCAGCACCTGCACCGCGCCGTAGCCGCTGTGCAGCCCTTGCACCGACAACAGGGTCTCAGGCATGGGCGGCCGCCTCCTGCTGCGCACCGATGCGCTGCGCCATGCCGTGGCCCAGGTAGGCCTCGATCACCTGCGGGTCGCGCGTCACCTGCGCGGGCGAACCCTGCGCGATCAGCCGGCCGCCGGCCAGCACGAATACGTCCTGCGCCAGGCTCATCACCGCCTGCATCACGTGCTCGATCATCACGACGGTGACGCCGTCGTCGCAGATGCCGCGCACCACCGGGATCATCGCGGCGATTTCGCCGGGGTTGAGCCCGGCCAGCACCTCGTCCAGCAGCAGCAGGCGCGGCCGCGTGGCCAGTGCGCGCGCCAGCTCCAGGCGCTTGCGCCCGGCCACGGTCAGGCTCGAAGCGCTCTTGTGCAGCTGGTCTTCCAGCCCGACCCGGCGGGCCACTTCATCGGCCTGTGCCAGCGCCACATTGCGGCCGCGCACATGCAGGTGCGCGCCGACCGCGATGTTCTCGCGCACGGTCTGCCCGGCAAACGGCTGCACGATCTGGAAGGTGCGCGCCAGCCCGAGCCGGCAGATGACATGAGGCGCGAGCCCGTTGAGGGTGCGGCCTTCCAGCTCCACCGTGCCCTGCGTGGGCGCGAGGAAGCCGGACAGCATGCCGAACAGGGTCGACTTGCCGGCGCCGTTGGGGCCGATCAGGCCGGTGATGCGGCCGCGCGCAATGGACAGGTTCACGTCCTGCACCGCCGCCAGGCCGCCGAAGCGGATCGACAGTCCGTGGGTCGAAAGTATGGTCTGCATCGTCATTTCCCTTGCCTTATGCCCTCGCCTTGCGCACCGATCCGGCCGCCCCGGCCAGGCCCTGCGGCAGGAATATCACCATCAGCACCAGCAGCGCGCCGTAGATCACCAGGCTCACGCCCGGCACATCGCCCAGCGCATTGCGCGTCAGCTCGTTGAGCAGCTGCAGCGCCAGCGCGCCGAGCAGCGGGCCGAACACCGTGGCGGTGCCGCCGATCACCGCCCCAACCAGCGCGGCCACCGAAAAGGCCGGACCGTAGGCGATATGCGGATCGAGGTATTGCAGGTACTGCGTATAAAAAACGCCGGCCGCCGCCATCAGCGCCGCGGACATGGCAATCGCCACCAACTTGACGCGCAGCACATCGATGCCGAGCGCCTTCGCCGCGTCTTCACTGTCCCGCACCGCCATCAGGCAGGCACCGAAGCGCGACCTGCGCAGCCACCACGAGAGGAGAAGGCCCGCGGCGACGAACGTCAGGATGAACCAGAGGTAGCCAGCCTTGCCGGCAAACTGGAGATGCAAGGCACCGGGCTGCAACGGCAACTGCATGCCTGCGCCGGCACCGGTAAAGCCCACCGCATTGGCCACGATGCGCAGCACCTCGGCCACCGCCAGCGTCGCCAGCGAGAAGTACGAACCCTTGAGCCCGTAGCGGAACGACAGCACGCCCACGCCGACGCCGGCGAGCGCGCCGACGCCGGTCGCCAGCACCAGCGCCAGCCACGCATTCATGCCGAACGCGACCTGCAAGATCGCCATGGCATAGGCGCCGGTGCCGAAGAACGCCGCGTGGCCGAACGAGAACTGCCCGCCAAAGCCGCCGAGGATGTTCCACGACTGCGCCATCAGCGTCATCAGCAGCACCATCACCAGCAGGTTCAGCGCGAAGCCGGAGGACAGCCACAGCGGCGCCGCGGCAAAGCCGGCCAGAACGATGGCGATCCAGCCGAGCGTGGGAAGAGAAGAAATTCGATTCATGTCAGGCTCCTCGAGTCACGCCTTCGCGCCGAACAGGCCCTGCGGACGGAACAGCAGCACCAGGATGAAGATCAGGAAAATGCCGACCTGGCCCAGGCTGTCGCCCAGCCACAGGCCGCCCAGTGACTCGACCACGCCGATCAGCAGGCCGCCCCACAGCGCCCCGGCGAAGCTGCCCATGCCACCCAGCACGACCACGGTGAAGGCGATCAGCGCGAAGCCGTCGCCGACGCGCGGATTGACGTAGTAGGCCGGCAGCAGGAAGCAGGCGGCCGCGCCCAGGCAGGCCAGGCCGATGCCGAAACTGAGCGCATAGACGCGCTCGACATCGATGCCGACCACGCGCGCGCCCTGCTTTTCCCTGGCCACCGCACGGATGGCGCGGCCCAGCGTGGTGCGCCGGATCATCAGCATCAGCAGGCCGCAGGCCAACAGTGCGCCGGCGAAGGCGATCACCTTGGGCAGCGCGATCGATGCACCCAGCAGCTCGACGGTGGACAGCGCATAGGGCGTGTCGATGGTGTAGGTGTCGGAGCGGAACAGGTACAGCGCCAGGTTCTCCAGCACGATCGAGATGCCCAGCGTGACCAGCAGCACGTTCTGCTCGTTGCCGCGACTTGCCCGCGCGATCAGGTGGCGCTGCAGCAGGTAGCCCGCGGCGAACATGGCCGGCACCATCACCAGCAGCGCCGCGTAGGGATCGACATGGAGCCGGGTAAAGAGGAAATAGACGCCATACAGCGCCGCCATCAGCGCGGCGCCGTGGGCGAAGTTGACGATATGGAGCACGCCGTAGATCAGCGTCAGGCCCAGCGCGACCAGGGCATAGATCGCCCCGGTGGTCAGGCCATTGAGCCAGGAGGCCCAGAGTATCGGGATATCGAACATGTAATGCGTTCCTCGCGGCAACAGGAGTCCAGCGGTCGGGAAGCGGGCTTCCCGACCGTAGCGACTAGGGATAAACGGCGTACCGGCGCGACCGGCGTGAAGCGCTTAGCTGGCCGGCAGCGGGAACACCGCGTCGACCTGCCGGTAGGCGTTGGGGAAGACCACCTTGATGTCGCCATCCACCACCTGCGTCAGCAGCGGCTGCGCGCCGGTGTTCTGGCCGTTGACGAAGCGCGTCGGCCCGTACGGCATGAAGTGGCTGCTGAAGCTGCTGCTGGCGAGCGCTTCGATCACGCGCTCGCGCTGCGCCGAGCCGGCGCGCTCAATGCTGTCGGCCAGCAGCATGGTGGACGCATAGGTGCAGAAAACCTCGTAGGTAAAGAACAGGCCGCTGGCCTCAACGCGCTTGCGCAGCGCAATGGCGCGAGGATCCCTGGGGTTGTACCAGTGGTTGCAGTCCAGCACATGCTGCGCCGCCGCCGGGAACTCCTTGATGAACTTGAAGCTCGACGCCGCGCCGCCCAGCACCGAGTAGACCGCCTTGGGCCGGAACTTCTGCTGCTGCATGGTGCGCATCAGCAGGGCGTACTCGTTGTAGTAGTTGGCCGCGATCACGATGTCCGGATTGGCCACCTTCATGCGTAGCACGATATTGCTGAAGTCGCGCATCGGGTTGGCGTGCTTGACCACCTCCTTCACCTCGAAACCGAACTCCGGCAGGCGCTGGCTCAGCAGCTTGGCCGTGCCACTGCCGAACAGCGATTCCTCGTGGATGATCATCGCCGTGCGCGCGCGGTTGCCGTTGAGCTGGTTGAGCGTGCGCAGGTTGCTCATCGCGGTTTCGGTGGCGACCTTGTAGCCGGGGCCGAAGCGGAACGTGTTGGTCAGGCCGCGCTCGACGATGGCATCGGCCACGCCCACGTCGACCACATGCGCCAGGCCATGCCGCGCCGCCGCCTGCGTGGTGGCCAGGCAGATCGCGCTGGCATAGGCGCCGACCACGGCGCTGACGCCGGCCTCGTTCATCTTCTCGACTTCGGCCGCGCCGATCTCCGGCTGCGACTGGGCATCGCCCAGCACCGCTTCCAGCCTGGCGCCGCCCAGCGACTTGATACCGCCGGCGGCGTTGATGTCGGCGATCGCCAGCAGCGCGCCGGCACGGCATTGCGTGCCGGAAAACGCCAGCGCTCCGGTGACCGGATGCAGCACGCCGATGCGCACCAGCCTGGGCTGGGCCCGTCCGATCTGCGGCGCCAGCGCACCGGCGCCAAGCAGCGCGGCCTGGCCCAGGAACCGGCGTCTTGCCGGATAAGTCTTGGTCATTTCTGTCTCCTCCCGATTTCTTGGATCACCGCGTCGCGGTGGATAGGTCGCGCGCAAGCCAGATACGCGCCTTGTCTTCGCCAGCGCGCGTCAGCGCCATGCGGTAGTCGTAGCATTGCGGGCGATACAGGCCGCTGAGCCACTGGACCGGGTTGCCGTCGACATCGCGCACCACGCGCACCACCGACAGCAGCGCCGCACCCACCGGCTCGTCCAGCAGCGCCGCGGCCTGCGCGTCGGCAAGGCAGCAGGACAGCGTCTGGTCGGCGTGGCCGATGCGAACCCCGCCGTCTTCCAGCAGCGCCAGCATGGGCTGCTGCTGCAGCGCGCCCGGTGTCAGCAACAGCGCCACGTGCGGCGGCGACCATGTCGTGATCAGCGAGACCGGTTCGTCCCGGTGCAGGCGCACGCGCATCACGTGCAGGGCTTCGTCCCGCTCCGCCAGCCGCAGCGCCTCCCGGACGTGCGTGGGGCAGCTCCGCATGCCGAAATCGACCACCCGCACCGAGGTGCCGGCGACGACTTCGAGCAGGCTGTCGAGCAGGCCGCACATCTGCGCTGGTGGCCTGTTCAGCCGAACCTGCTCGATATTGACGAATGTCCCCTGCCCGGGCCGCCGGTAGATCAGGCCTTCCTGGAGCAGCTCGGCTAACGCCCGCCGCACCGTCACCCGCGCCACGCGATACTGCTCCATCAAGCGGAACTCGGCCGGCAGCCCGCTCTCGTCGTATAACCCGTTCAGGATTTTCTGCCGCAGCACCAGGTAAATGCGGTGATACCGCGGCATCGGCGAATTTTGGTTTCCCATAAATGGCGGCTGCTATCTTTCGACCCGTTGAAATTTATCGGTTCACCGACATCGATACTTCCCGTTCAGGCCAATTAGTCAAGGGAATATCGGCTCTGAAGCATGGACCGAAAGATATATCAGTATTATTGTCGCTTCAATAGGACAACTAATGGGACATCGTAGATATTTTCCCCAATGAGACATGGAATGAAAGCCAGCCCTTAATAAAAAGTCAGGGGTCGTCCGGATTACTCAGTAAATGCTTCAGACGTTCCGGAAACACCAGCGCGAGCCGGACAGCGCCAGGCATGGCGCACCAACAAAAAGCCCCGCCATCAAGGCGGGGCTGAAGCTGCTGACTGGGGTTTCGTTGGCGGCCCGAACGACATCTGGCAGCTACCCCGGCAGCGCACTCCGGATCAGCAGGTTGACGCGTTCCGGCTGCTCATGGATCACCCAGTGCGTGCCCTCGGGGATGCGTTCCAGGCGCAGGTCAGGCACGAAGTCGCCCAGCCCGTCCACCAGCGACTTCGGCAGCGCGCGGTCGCGTTCGCCCCAGATCACCAACGTGGGTACCTTGACCACAAACGCGGCCGGATCCAGGCGCGAGATATCGGGCGGCGGCTCGCCCTCGCCCGGCGGGTGCATGGGCGAGGCGCGGTAGAAATTGACGCCGCCGGTGAGCGGATGGACGCCGGCGTCCTGGCCTTCGCCCGGCTGGGACCATGCCGCGTGGTACCTGGCGCGCGTCTCCGGCGTGTACCATGCCGCCGGCTTGCAGTCGGCATCGGCCAGCATCCGGTCCAGCAGCGCGAAGTCGTTGGCGGCCAGCGCCTTTTCCGAGCCCGGCTTGCGCAGCCAGTTCATGTAGGCGGAAGCGGCCTGCTGCTCGGGATCGGTGGCCAGCGCGCGCGCAAACAGGTACGGATGCGGCGAGTTGACGATGACGAGCTGGCGCACCAGCTGCGGGAACTGGATCGCCAGGTTCCAGCAGATCGCCCCGCCCCAGTCGTGCGCCACCACCACGGCCTGGTCATAGCCCAGCGCGCTGACCAGCTGCACCAGGTCTTCGACGATATGGCGCGGCCGGTAGGCCTCGACCTCGGCGGGCTTGCTCGACAGGTTGTAGCCGCGCAGGTCCGGCGCCACGGCAAAATGCGTGCGTCCGAACTCGGCCAGCTGGGCCTCCCATTCGAACCAGAATTCAGGAAAGCCGTGCACGAACAGCATCAGCGGCTTGCCGCGCTCGCCCGCGCTGGCGTAGTGCAGGCGGGTGCCGTTGGGCAGCGTGGCGTACTGCAGGTGGCGGATCACGGCGGCGGGGGCAGCCATGTTGTTCTCCATATGCGGTCCTCCTCGTTGTGGCGTTGTGCTGGCGTCAGCCGCGCAGCGCGGCAACGAGGCCCGCGCGGACCTCGGGCTTGTCGGCAAACGGATCGCCGGGATTGCGCTGCCCGACGATGTCCTCGAAGCGCTGGCGCACGGGGGCGAGCGCCTGGGGGTGGGAATAAATATAGAAGCTTTCGTCGCGGATGGCATCGAAGGTCAGCTGCGCGACCTCGGCGGCGGTCACCTTGCCGGAGCCGACGGCCTTGTCCGACAAGGCCTGCGACACCAGCTGCGAACGCGTCGGCGGCGCCTGGTTGGCCAGGTCGGCGGGCCGGTTGCGCTGGGACTGGTTGATGCCGGTGGGCACGAAGTACGGGCACAGCACCGAGCAGCGCACCTGCTCCGTCACCAGGCCCAGGTCCTGGTACAGGGTTTCGGTCAACGCCACCACCGCGTGCTTGGACACGTTGTACACGCCCATTGCCGGCGGGTTCAGCAAGCCCGCCATCGACGCCGTGTTGACGATATGGCCCTGGTAGGCCGGATCCTTCTCCGCCGCGGCCAGCATCAGCGGCGTGAAGATGCGCACGCCGTGCACGACGCCGTACAGGTTGACGCCCAGCACCCACTCCCAGTCCTTCTCGGAGTTCTCCCAGATCAGGCCGCCCGCGCCCACGCCGGCGTTATTGAACAGCAGGTTGACCTGGCCGAAGGCCTCGATGGCGGCATCGGCCAGCGCCTGCACCTGGTCGGCACGCGAGACGTCCGTGCGCAACCCGATCACTGGCACATTGCGTGCCTTGAATTCCGCCACGGTCGCGTCCAGCGCGTCTTCCTGCACATCCGCCAGCACCAGCTTCATGCCGAGGTCGGCGGCAATGTGGGCAAACTCCTTGCCGAAACCCGAGGCGCCGCCGGTAATGACAGCCACCTTGTTGGAGAAGTCCTTCATATCGTCTGTCCTGTCGCGTGATTCGTTTTGGGAAACGGCGGGCCGTGTGCCATGCGCGCTCAGGCGGCGCGCTGCACCTGGTAGCCCTGCCGCGGGAAATGCACATTGAGCGCGCCGGCGCGCGGATCCTGGCGGCGCAGCGTGACGCGGCGCGCGCTCAGCGCCAGCAGCACGCCGGCCACCGGGTCGCGCGCATAGTCGGTGGGCGTGACGGTGACAGCGTCGCCGGCCTGCAGGCCGGCATCCACGACCACGCCCTCATCCAGCGCCAGCGGATCGGCACTGCGCGCGGCGCCGATCGCGTCCTCGCTGTCGATCACGCGCGGCCGGCCATGGCCGAAGGTGTTCATGCGCGCATACCAGGCCTGCAAGCGCGGATAAGCCTCCAGCAGCTGCGCCAGCGCGCCGGCGCGGCGGATAAACCAGAGGTTGTGGTACAGCGAGAAATCGGCAACCGACAGCGCCGGCCCGGCCACATGCCCGATCCCGGCAGCGAACTGCGTTTCCAGTTGGCCGAACGTTTCATGCAGCAGCGCGGTGGCTTCGGGCAACGGCATGCGCAGCGCATTGGTGTCGCCACGCATGGCCTTGCGGTCCGCGCTGAAGGCCTGGACCTGCGCCGGCGACAGGTGGCCCAGCATGCTGGCAACGCCGGCCGGCTGGAACACATAGGTCACCGATGCCGTGAACAGCGCCGCATCGAACCAGGCTGCCGCGACCCGCGCCGCCGCGGCCTGGGCCGGCGGATACAGCGCCGGCGCGGGCGCCAGCGCGTCCAGCACCTCGCAGATCAGCGCGGTATCGCAGTAGATATCGGCACCGACCTGCAGCACCGGCGTGCGGCGGTAGCCGCCGGTCAGCGCCAGCAGGTCAGGCTTGGGCAGGATGGCGGGGATTTCCACCGCGTGCCAGGCCAGTCCCTTGGCGCCCAGCAGCAGGCGGACCTTCTCGGAGAATGGCGAAGTTGCGTACTGGTGAAGAATGATGTCGGCCATGCGATCCAACTCCATGTTTGCCAGCGGGTGCCGTGCGGTTCAGTCCAGCAGGTCCGGCTGCTCCTTGACGATGCGGGCATAGAGCGGCTGGAACTGGAACCAGCCCGCCTGCGCCGTGCCGACGATCGAATAGGCCTGGCGCGCGGCCGCATCGGAGATCAGCTTGAGCGGCGCCTGGGTGCGCGCCGCGGCGGCTTCGGCCAGCAGCTGGACCTGGCAGGAGCGCTCCATGGTGATGAACCACCAGGCGGCTTCGTCCACGGTCTTGCCGACCGTCAGCAGGCCATGGTTCTGCAGGATCGCGGCCTTGTTCTGGCCCAGCGCATTGGCGATGCGCTGGCCTTCGTCGAGCTCCACCACCACGCCGCCGAAATCGTCATAGACCGCATGATCCTGGTAGAACGCGCACACGTCCTGCGTGAGCGGATCGAGCGGGCGGCCCAGCGTGGACCACGCGCGGCCATGGGTGCTGTGCGAATGCGCTGCCGCGACCGCGTCGGAGCGGGTCTGGTGCACGCGCGAATGGATGGCGAAGGCCGCGGCATTGACCGGGTAGTCGCCCTCGACCACGTCGCCGTGGTGGTCGCAGCGGATCAGGTTGGAGACCTTGACCTGGCTGAAATGGACGCCGAAGGGATTGACCCAGAAGGTATCGGGAAACTCCGGGTCGCGCGCGGTGATATGGCCGGCCACGCCTTCGTCGAAACCGAACCTGGAAAACAGCCGGAAGGCCGCGGCCAGGCGCTGCTTGCGGTGCAGGCGCTCTGCGGCGGCGGTGGCGAACTGCGGCGGGCGCGGCAGGTTGCGGTAGCGGGCCTTGACCTCTTCGGACAGGCCGGCGCCGATCTCGTCGCCGCTCTGGATTTGCGGGGCTTGCGGGGCATTCATCGGTGTCTCCATCTTTTTGGTGAAATCCGTTGCCCGCGGCGCGCCCGGCAGGCGCGCCGCGGCCCTGCACGCGCCGGTCAGACCAGCTTGACCAGCTGCTTGCCGAAGTTCTTGCCCTTGAGCAGGCCGATAAAGGCTTCAGGCGCGCTGGCCAGGCCTTCGGCAATGCTCTCGCGGAACTTGAGCTTGCCCTGGGCGACGGCGGTGCCCAGTTCCTTCAGCGCCTGCGGCCAGACCTCCATATGCTCGGAGACGATAAAGCCTTCGATGGTCAGGCGCGACACCAGGATCAGCTGCGGGTTCTTCAGCGGCAGCGGCTGGCCGTCATAGCCCGCGATCATGCCGCACATGGCGATGCGGCCGAAGGCGTTCATGCGCGTCAGCACGGCGTCCAGGATATCGCCGCCGACATTCTCGAAATAGCCGTCGATGCCGTCCGGGGTGGCTTCCTTGAGCATCTTGTAGAGCTCCTTGGGATCCTTGGCCGCCTTGTAGTCGATGCAGGCATCGAAGCCCAGCTCATTGACCACGTAGTCGCACTTGTCCTTGCCGCCGGCAAAGCCGACCGCGCGGCAGCCGGCCAGCTTGGCCAGCTGCCCGACCACGCTGCCCACTGCGCCGGAGGCAGCGCTGACCGCGATGGTCTTGCCCGGCTTGGGCAGGATGATCTTGTTCAGGCCATACCAGGCGGTCACGCCCGGCATGCCGACCGAACCGAGGTAGGCCGACAGCGGGATATGCGTGGTGTCGACCGGCTGCAGGCCGGTGCCGTCGCTGACGCCCATCTCCTGCCAGCCGAACATGCCGACCACCTTGTCGCCTGGCTTGAACTTGCTGTTCCTGCTTTCCACCACTTCGCCCACGGTGCCGCCGATCATGACCTCATCGAGCGGCTGCGGCGCGGCGTAGGACTTGCTGTCGTTCATGCGGCCGCGCATGTACGGGTCCAGCGACAGGTAGTGGTTGCGCACCAGCACCTGGCCGTCGGCGATCTGCGGCACGGGCACTTCTTCCAGGCGGAAATTGGCCGGCGTCACCGCGCCTTCGGGACGCGAGGCCAGGACGATGCGCTTGAACGTTTTGGACATGGTCGATTCCTTTCAGTAGGAATATGGAACGGCTTGAATACTGCGTCGGGAAGGGACAGCCGCGCTGCCCCGTCTGCTGCATCGGTGCCGGCGCTCAGCCGTCGGCACCGGTATCGGTCTCACCCGGGCGCTGCGGCGGCATGCGCCGGATGTACTTGAAGGTGCCCGAGCCGCGCGCCACGGTCTTGCCGTCGGCGTCGACGATCTCGGCTTCGCAGAACACCATGGTGGTGGTGCGGTGCACGGTGGTGCCGCGCGCGGTCAGCGCGCCGCGCCCCGGCGCCATGAAGCTGGTCTTCATCTCGATGGTGACCACGCCCCGGCCATCCGCGTCGCTGCTGCGGCCGGCCACCGCCATGGCCACGTCGAGCAGCGTCATGATTACGCCGCCGTGGGCCATGTCCCAGCTGTTCTGGTGGCGCTTCTCGATCGGCAGCGCGATCTCGCTGCGGCCGCCTTCGGCGAGGTTGCAGGTCACGCCGAGGTCGGCGAGGAAGGGAATGTGGGTCAGGGGGCCTTTGAACTGGTTCATGGCAATTGCGAGTCCGAGAATTAGGTGCCGGCGAGGCCGAGGCCTTGCGCCGGCCCCAAGTTTGAGGGCAATCCGGGATTCCGCCAAGCCGCACGGTGCGGCTTGCCCGGAATGCGCCCTGCCCGGCTCAGACCGCGCTGACGCCGCCGTCCACCGCCAGGATCTGGCCGGTGATGTGTTTGCCGGCGTCGCTGGCAAACAGCAGCGCGGCGCCCTTCAGGTCCTCGTCGTCGCCCAGGCGGTGCAGCGGCACGCCGGCGCACATGGCCTCAACGCCCATGCGCTCGAGCGAGCCCTTGGTCATCTTCGACGGGAAGAAGCCCGGCGCGAGCGCGTTGACGGTGATGTTGTGCTCGCCCCACTCGGCCGCCAGCGTGCGCGTGAAGTTGACCACCGCACCCTTGGAGGTGTTGTAGGCAATGGTCTCCATGCTGCCCGGCGGGTTGCCGGCCAGCCCCGCGATCGACGCCACGTTGATGATGCGGCCGTAGCGGCGCGGGATCATCGACAGCTTGCCGATGCGCTGGCTCAGCAGGAACAGGCCGCGGATGTTCAGGTTCATCACCTTGTCCCAGGCTTCGACCGGATGGTCTTCGGCCGGCGCGCCCCAGGTGGCGCCGGCGTTGTTGACCAGGATGTCGACGTGGCCCAGCTTCGCGATGGCCTCGTCGGCCAGGCGCGCGATCTCCGACTCCTGCGAGCCGTCGGCGGCGATCCAGTCGGCCTCGATGCCGAGCGACTTCAGGTGCGCCTGCGCCGCCTGCAGCTCGTCGGCCTTGCGCGCCGACAGCACCAGGCGCGCGCCCTGCTCGCCCAGCGCCTCGGCAATCTGCAGGCCAAGCCCGCGCGAGCCGCCGGTGATCAGCGCGGTCTTGCCCTTCAGGTCAAACAGTTGCTGGATGGTACGCATATTGTCTTCCTTCGTTCTGTAGTGTTCGGGGATGGGCAAGCGCCGCTCAGAACCACGCGTCCTGCATGTCGAGCGTGGTGCGGTCGAGCGACTCGAGCAGCGCCAGCTGCGGGCCGACCTTGGGCAGCTCCCAGCGGAAGAAGTAGGCCGCCGCGGCCAGCTTGCCGCGGTAGAAGTCCTCGTCTTCCTTGCCGTTCGCGCGCGGCAGCGCGGCTTGCGCCAGCAGTGCCTGTTCCAGCCAGATCCACGCCACCACCACGTGCCCGAAGGCCTCCAGGTAGACCGAGGCATTGGCCAGCGTCACGTTGGGGTCGCCCGCGCTCCACAGCGCCTGCGTGACCTCGGCCAGGCGCTTGGTGGCGGTGCCGAGGGCGCCTGCCTGCTGCGACAACTCGGCATTGCCGGCGGCGAGCGCGCGGGTGATGGTGTCCTGAACGCGCTCGCCCAGCAGCTTGAAGGCGGCGCCGTCCTTCATCACCACCTTGCGGCCCAGCAGGTCCAGGCCCTGGATGCCGTGCGTGCCTTCGTGGATCGGGTTGAGGCGGTTGTCGCGGTAGAACTGCTCGACGTTGTACTCGCGCGTATAGCCGTAGCCGCCATGCACCTGGATCGCCAGGTTGTTGGCCTCCAGGCACCATTGCGACGGCCAGCTCTTGGCGATCGGGGTCAGGATATCGAGCAATAGCGCCAGGCGCGCATGCGCGGCTTGGTCGCCGGCGGCCGCAGCGGCCTCTTCCTCGTCGACCAGGCGCGCGCAATAGAGGTTCAGCGCCAGGCCGCCTTCGACATAGCTCTTCTGCGCCAGCAGCATGCGGCGGATATCGGCGTGCTCGACCAGCTTCACCTGCGGGCTGGCCGCATCCTTGCCGCCGGGGCCGACCGCGCGGCCTTGCGGGCGGTTGCGCGCGTAGTCCAGCGCGTGCAGGTAGCCGGTATAGCCCAGCATCACCGCGCCCAGGCCCACGCCGATGCGCGCCTCGTTCATCATGTGGAACATGCAGGCCAGGCCCTTGTGCGGCTCGCCCACCAGGTAGCCGATCGCGCCGGCCTTGCCGCCCGGCCGGTACTTCATGCCTTCGCCGAAGTTGAGCAGGCAGTTGGTGGTGCCGCGGTAGCCCATCTTGTGGTTCAGGCCGGCCAGCACCACGTCGTTGTGCTCGCCCAGCGAGCCGTCTTCATTGACCAGGTACTTGGGCACGATGAAGAGCGAGATGCCCTTCACGCCCGGGATCAGCTTGCCGTCCGGGCCGGGGATCTTGGCCAGCACCAGGTGGACGATATTTTCCGACAGCTCGTGCTCGCCGGCAGAGATCCACATCTTGTTGCCGCGCAGCCGGTACTGCGCGCCCAGCGGCGATTCGCCCTCGTACTCGGCGCGCGTGGTGATGTCCGACAGCGACGAGCCCGCCTGCGGCTCGGACAGGCACATGGTGCCGAAGAAGCGACCGTCCATCTCCGGCTTGACGAAGGTCTCGACCTGCGCCGGCGTGCCGTGCGTCAGCAGCAGGTTGGCGTTGCCGATGGTCAGGAACGGGTACGAGCTGGTGCCGACGTTGGCACCCTTGAAGTAGGCAAAGCCAGCCTTCTCGACCACCACCGGCAGTTGCATGCCGCCCAGTTCGTAGTCCTGGCCGGCGGCCATCAAGCCGGCCTCGCAGAAGGCCTTCAGCGCGGTGCTGACCTCGGGGATGATGCTGACGGTCTCGCCGTCGAAATGCGGCTCTTGCTGGTCGTTCTTCTTGTTGTGCGGCGCGAACAGGTCGGTGGCGATTTTCTCGCAGGTGTCCAGCGCGGCGTCGAAAGTCTCGCGCGAGTGGTCGGCATAGCGCGGGATGCGCGTGAGCTCGTCGACCTTGAGCCATTCGTACAGCACGAAATTCAGGTCGCGGCGGGATAGGATCATCGACATGGTGTCTCCATGCGGCGCACTGCGTGGCGTGCCGCGAGTTCTTTTTGCTAGCATGGGAGGCGCCGGGCGCGGTCAAAAAAGGGCGCTGCCGCGCCCTTCCCTGCGTGCCGCTCAGGCGCCTTCGCCAAGGCGCGCGATCGTTCCCTGCGCCACCGCGCAGAGCCTCTCCTCGCCATCCCTGACGACGTACACGTCGCAGCGCACCACCGCCTGCTGGCGGCCGGCGCTGACGCATTCGGCGCGGGCGACCAGCAGCTCGCCGATCGCCGGGCGCACGTAGTTGATCTTGTACTCGGATGTCACGACCGGCACCGCCATGGCCGCGCCGCCCGCGTAGGTCAGCGCATTGTCGGCCAGGTAGCTGACCACGCCGCCGTGCAGGAAGCCGTGCTGCTGCCGCAGGTCCTGACGGATCGGCAGGCGCAACTCAGCCTTGCCCGGCGACAACGCCGCCAGTTCGGTGCCGACCAGGACCGAGAAGGGCTGGCTGGCCAGCACCTCCCGGCCCCAGGCGAGCATGTCGGCGGGCGTGGCCCGCGCGGTGCCCGCAGCCGACATCAGAGCACTTCGAACAGGCCGGCCGCGCCCTGGCCGCCGCCGATGCACATGGTCACCACCACGTACTTGACGCCGCGGCGCTTGCCTTCGATCAGCGCATGGCCGACCAGGCGCGCGCCCGACACACCGTAGGGGTGGCCCACGGCGATGGCGCCGCCGTTGACGTTCAGCCGGTCCATCGGGATGCCGAGCGTGTCGGCGCAGTACAGCACCTGCACGGCGAAGGCTTCGTTCAGCTCCCACAGGCCGATGTCGTCGACCTTCAGGCCGGCCTTCTTCAGCAGCTTGGGCACAGCAAAGACCGGGCCGATACCCATCTCGTCCGGCTCGCAGCCAGCCACGGCAAAGCCGCGGAACACGCCCAGCGGCTGCAGGCCGCGGGCCTCGGCGACGCGCGCATTCATCACCACCGCTGCCGAAGCGCCGTCCGAGAACTGCGAGGCATTGCCGGCGGTGATCACGCCACCCGGCACCGCGCTGCGGATCTTGGACACGCCTTCCAGCGTGGTATCGGCGCGGATGCCCTCGTCGGCGGAGACGGTGACTTCCTTGGTCACCAGCTGGCCGGTCGACTTGTCGGCCACGCCCGCCAGCACCGTCATCGGCACGATCTCGTCCTTGAACTTGCCGGCTTCCTGCCCGGCGGCGGCGCGTTGCTGGCTGCGCACGCCGTACTCGTCCTGGCGCTCCTTCGAGATGTTGTAGCGCTTGGCCACGTTCTCGGCGGTCTGCAGCATGTTCCAGTAGATTTCCGGCTTGTTCTTCAGCAGCCAGCTTTCCTGGACCATATGGCGGTTCATCTCCTGCTGCACGCACGAGATGCTTTCCACGCCGCCGGCGACGAAGATGTCGCCCTCATCAGCGATCACGCGCTGCGCGGCCATGGCGATGGTCTGCAGGCCGGACGAGCAGAAGCGGTTGACGGTGGCGCCGGGCACGGTCACCGGGCAGCCGGCGCGCAGTGCGATCTGGCGTGCGATGTTGGCGCCGGTGGCACCTTCCGGGTTGGCGCAGCCCATCAGCACGTCTTCCACTTCGGCGGCCTCGATCTTGGCGCGGGCAATGGCGTGCTGGACGGCATGACCGCCGAGCGTGGCGCCGTGGGTCATGTTGAAGGCGCCCTTCCAGCTCTTGGCCAGCGGGGTCCGCGCGGTGGATACGATGACTGCTTCGTTCATGTCTTGCTCCTCGGAATCTCTTGTGTCGTTCAGTTCGGTGGTTCGGTTCAGCCCTGGCCCTTGAGCAGTTCAGCGGACGTGACGCGCGCAACGCCGGCGGCGCCGAGGTTCTGCCATGCTTTGGCCAGCGACCCTTCCAGGTCGATGGCGCGGCAGGCATCCTCGATCACCGCGGCCGCGAAGCCCGCGGCGCGTGCATCGAGCGCGCTCCAGGCCACGCAGTAGTCCGTCGCCAGACCCGCGCAGAACACGCGCTTGACGCCATGCTCGCGCAGGTAGCCGGCCAGCCCGGTGCGCGTGGTGCGGTCCGCCTCCAGGAAGGCGGAGTAGCTGTCCACATCGGCGTGATGGCCCTTGCGGATCACCAGCCGCGCATGCGGCACGTGCAGGCCCGCATGCAGCGCAGCGCCGGGCGTGCCCTGCACGCAGTGCACCGGCCACAGCACCTGCTCGCCATACGGCAGCGCCAGCGTCTGGAACGGCTGCGTGCCCGCATGGTTGGCCGCGAACGAGACGTGGCTGACGGGATGCCAGTCCTGCGTCAGCACCACATGACCGAACGCACGCGCCAGCCGGTTGATGACGGGCACCACTTCATCGCCGTGGGGCACGGCAAGCGCGCCGCCCGGCATGAAGTCGTTCTGCACGTCGATCACCAGCAGGCAATCGTCCGGTCCGATGGTGGTGTTCATCTCAGCTCCAGGCTGAACCATGTGGCGGTATTAACCGTTGAAGCCCTTGCCTTCGTCCGCCAGCTTCTGCAGCAGCGGCGCGACCTGCCACGCTTCACCGTGGTAGCCCTTGGCGTAGCGCTTCATCGACAGCGCCACGTTGTACAGGCCGACCTGGTCCGCGTACAGCATCGGGCCGCCGCGGAACAGCGGGAAGCCGTAGCCGGTCAGGTACACCATGTCGATATCCGAGGCCTTGGAAGCAATGCCTTCCTCCAGGATCCTGGCGCCTTCGTTGACCAGCGCGAACACCAGGCGCTCGACGATCTCTTCGTCAGAGATCTTGCGGCGCGTGATGCCCAGGTCCTTCGAGTGCTGCACGATCATGTCGTTGACCTGCTGGTTCGGGTACGGCTTGCGGTCGCCCGCCTTGTAGTCGTACCAGCCCGCGCCGGTCTTCTGGCCGAAGCGGCCCATCTCGCACAGCAGGTCGGCGGTCTTGGAATACTGGATCTCCGGCTTGTCCACCGCGCGGCGCTTGCGGATGGCCCAGCCGATGTCGTTGCCGGCCAGGTCGCCCATGCGGAACGGGCCCATGGCAAAGCCGAACTTCTCGATGGCCTTGTCGACCTGCTCCGGCAGCGCGCCTTCGTCCAGCAGGTAGCCAGCCTGGCGGCTGTACTGCTCGATCATGCGGTTGCCGATAAAGCCGTCGCAAACGCCCGACACCACCGCGGTCTTCTTGATCTTCTTGCCGACCTGCATGACCGTGGCCAGCACGTCCTTGCCGGTCTTCTCGCCGCGGACCACTTCCAGCAGCTTCATCACATTGGCCGGGCTGAAGAAATGCATGCCGACCACGTCCTGCGGACGCTTGGTGAACGAGGCGATCTTGTTGACGTCCAGCGTGGAGGTGTTCGAGGCCAGGATCGCGCCTTGCTTGGCGACTTCATCCAGCTTCTTGAACACGGTCTCCTTGACGCCCATCTCTTCGAACACGGCCTCGATGATCAGGTCGGCGTCCTTGAGGTCGTCATAGGACAGCGTGGTACTGAGCAGGCCCATGCGCTGCTCGACCTTCTCTTGCGTGAGCTTGCCCTTCTTGGCGCTGTTCTCGTAGTTCTTGCGGATGATGCCGACGCCGCGGTCGAGCGCTTCCTGCTTGGTTTCCAGGATGGTGACCGGGATGCCCGCGTTGAGGAAGTTCATGCTGATGCCGCCGCCCATGGTGCCGGCGCCGATCACGGCGACCTTCTCGATCTTGCGGGTCGGCGTGCCTTCGGGCACATCGGGGATCTTGCTGGCGGCACGCTCGCCAAAGAAGGCGTGGCGCAGCGCGCGCGATTCCGGCGTGGTGACCAGGTAGAGGAAGCCCTCGCGCTCTTGCTTCAGGCCCTGTTCGAACGGCTTGAGCGAGCCGGCCACCGCTTCCAGGCACTTCAGCGGCGCCGGGAAGTTCTTGGCCATCGCGGCCACGGTATTGCGGGCAAAGCCCAGGTAGCCTTCGGGGTTCTCGTGGCGCACCTTCAGGTCGCGCACCTTCGGATGCGGGCCGGTGGCGGCGCCAACGTTCTGCGCGAACTTGACCGCGGCGGGCAGCACGTCACCGTCGACGATTTCATCGAACAGCTTGGTGCCGGCAAACTTCTCGGACAGCACCGGGGTGCCCGACACGATCATATTGGCCGCGGCCTCCAGGCCGATCACGCGCGGCAGGCGCTGCGTGCCGCCGGCGCCCGGCAGCAGGCCCAGCTTCACTTCCGGCAGCGCGATCTGGGCGCCCTTGGACGCCACGCGGTAGTTGCAGCCCAGCGCCAGCTCCAGGCCGCCACCCATGGCGACCGAGTGCACGGCGGCCACGACCGGCTTGGACGAGCCTTCCAGCACGCGGATCACCGAGTGCAGCGTCGGCTCCTGCATGGCCTTGGGCGTATTGAATTCACGGATGTCGGCGCCGCCCGAGAAAGCCTTGCCAGCGCCGGTGATGACGATGGCCTTGACGGCGGCATCGTCCAGCGCACGGGTCATGCCTTCGACGATGCCAAGCCGGGTGCTGTGACCCAGGCCGTTGACAGGGGGATTGTCGAGCGTGATGACGGCTACGCCGTCCTGAACCTGATACTGCGCTGTCATGCTGGTTCCTTTGGTGTCAAAAGTTGTCTCGGGATTCGAATTCTCGAATTCAATTTTTACTGCACGGCGCGGCCGGCAGCGGCCGGCGACTGCTGCGGGAGGCTGCCGTCATGAGCGGGTAAACCCTCCGCCCGACCTGCCGCTTTCCCGCGTCCCGCAACGCCTTCCGGCGCCTGGGCGAAACAAGCATACACAAAATAGCACGGTCGTTCAATTTTAATTTTCGGACTTTTCCGGCGACATGCGCGGCGCTAATGCCGCCCCTGACCGCGATGCATGGCGGGGCGCCTGACGCGGTGCCAAATCGTCCCGCCATGGCGGATAAAGCACTTGCCGAGTGCGACTAAGTGCCGCCTCTAAACCAGTATCGGACTTTATTTGGCCGACACGGACAAATCGCGCGGGCCGACCCTGTAAACTCGCGGCTTTTCGTTTTTTGCCGTCCGGGTTCCACAAGATGCCGGATCGGCGGAAGGTCCAGCGACCCTGATGTCTTCCCCCTCACATTCCCACGCCCACGAGCACCAGCACCCGGTGGTCGAGCACGACCACCTCAAGCGCAGGCTCAAGGCCCGCCACCTGAGCATGATTGCCATCGGCGGCGCGGTCGGCACCGGGCTGTTCGTGGCCTCGGGCGCCTCGATCGCGCAGGCCGGCCCCGGCGGCGCGCTGCTGATGTATATGCTGCTCGGGCTGATGGTCTATTGTCTGATGACCAGCCTGGGCGAGCTGGCGGTGCATATGCCGGTGGCCGGCTCCTTCGTCACCTACAGCGCGCTCTATGTCGACGAAGGCTTCGGCTTCGCGCTGGGCTGGAACTACTGGTTCAGCCTGGCGGTGACCATCGCCGTGGAACTGACCGCGGCGCAGCTGGTGATGCAGTACTGGTTCCCCGAAATGCCCGGCGTGGTCTGGAGCGCCGCGTTCCTGCTGCTGATGTTCGGGCTCAATGCGTTCTCGGTGCGCGGCTTCGGCGAGGCCGAGTACTGGTTCGCGCTGATCAAGGTGGTGACCGTGATCGTGTTCCTGGGCGTGGGCCTGCTGATGATCTTCGGCATCATGAAAGGCGGCCCGCAGTCTGGCTGGCACAACTTCACCATGGGTGACGCGCCCTTTGTCGGCGGCATCCCGGCCATGATCGGCGTGGCGATGATCGCGGGCTTCTCCTTCCAGGGCACGGAAACGGTGGGCGTGGCCGCCGGCGAAGCGGAGAACCCGGCCAGGACCATCCCGCGCGCGATCCGGCAGACCTTCTGGCGCATCCTGCTGTTCTATGTGGTCGCGATCCTGATCATCGGGGTGCTGATTCCCTATACCGATCCCAGCCTGCTGCGCAACGACGTCACCGACGTGGGCGTGAGTCCGTTTGCACTGGTGTTCCGCCACGCTGGCCTGGCCTTTGCTGCGGGGCTGATGAACGCGGTGGTGCTGACCGCGCTGCTCTCGGCCGGCACCTCCAGCATGTATGTATCGACCCGGATCCTCTACGGCCTCGCCGTCAGCGGCCGCGCGCCGCGCGCGTTCGGCAAGCTGACCGTGAGCGGCGTGCCGTTCAATGCGCTGCTGGCCACCACCGCCGTGGGCGCGCTGTGTTTCTTCAGTTCGCTGTTCGGGGACAAGGCGGTCTACCTGTGGCTGCTCAACACCTCGGCCATGACCGGCTTCTTTGCCTGGCTGGGCATTGCCATCAGCCATTACCGCTTCCGTCGCGGGCTGGTGCACCAGGGCTATGACGTTGGCATGCTGG
Source organism: Cupriavidus sp. FW305-26 (assembly GCF_058787975.1). NCBI lineage: Bacteria > Pseudomonadati > Pseudomonadota > Betaproteobacteria > Burkholderiales > Burkholderiaceae > Cupriavidus > Cupriavidus sp. FW305-26. Next base: position 30,815 of record NZ_JBYTAH010000004.1, on the reverse strand, counting down.
CCTACCGCTCGCCGCTCTATCCCTTCGGCCCCATTTTTACCGTGGTGCTGTGCGTGGTGATCGTGGCCGGGCAGAACTACCAGGCGTTTGCGGATATTCCGAACCGGTGGCCGGAGATCGTGGCGACCTATATCGGCGTGCCGGCGTTCCTGGCGCTGTGGTGGGGGTACCGGGCGGTGAAGAAGTCGCGGCTGATCGACTATGAGGATATGCCGTTTGACTTGCCAAAGCCGGCGGTTTTCGGCCCTCTCCCGCAAGCGGGAGAGGGAGCACACAGTTGGCAAGGGGAGCGCACAGTGGCCGAAGTCATACCTCCAGCCACTCCTTCCTGATCTGCGAGTTGGCCTTCAGTTCCGCGGGCGTCCCCTCGAACACAATATGCCCGTGCCCCATCACGTAGACGCGCTGGGAAATATCCAGCGCGATCGCCAGCTTCTGCTCGATCAGCAGCACGGAAATACCCCGCTCCTTCAGCGTCTTCAGGTAGTCCCCGACCAGGGCCACGATCATCGGCGCCAGGCCTTCGGTCGGTTCGTCGATCAGCACCAGGTCGGGGTCGCCCATCAGCGTGCGGCACAACGTCAGCATCTGCTGCTCGCCGCCGGAGAGCACGCCGGCCGAGGTGTTCTCGCGCTCCTTCAGCCGCGGGAACATGTTGAACATGTCCTCGACGGTCCAGCGCGGCCTGGCCTGCCGTGGGTTGCGCTTCTCGCCCAGCAGCAAGTTCTGCCGCACGGTCAGCGTCGGAAAGATATCCCGGTTCTCCGGCACATAGCCGATCCCGAGGTGCGCGATCTCGAAGGTGCGCCGCCCCAGGATCTCTTCGTCGCGAAACCGCACCGAGCCCTCGGCCTTGACCATGCCGAGGATGGCCTTGGCCATGGTCGAGCGCCCCACCCCGTTGCGGCCCAGCAGCGCGACGATCTCGCCTTCGTCGATATGCGCGTCCACGCCGTGGAGGATATGGCTCTTGCCGTAGTAGGCGTGCAGGCCCTGGACGTTCAGCATGCGCTTGCCCATCAGTGCGCTCCTTCGGTGGCTTCCTCGTCGAGGGTTGTGCCCAGGTAGGCTTCCTTGACCTTGCGGTTGTTGCGGATGGCCTGCGGGGTGTCCGTGGCGATCACTTCGCCGTAGACCAGCACAGAGATGCGGTCGGCCAGGCCGAATACCACGCTCATGTCGTGCTCCACCATCACCAGCGTCTTGCCGACGGTGACCTTGCGGATCAGCTCCACCGCGTGATCGGACTCGGAGCGGCTCATGCCCGCGGTGGGCTCGTCCAGCAGGATCACCTCGGCGCCGCCGGCGATGGTGATGCCGATCTCCAGCGCACGCTGCTCGGCATAGGTCAGCAGGCCCGCCTGGCTGTCGCGGCGGTGCTGCATGCCGATCAGCTCCAGCACCTCCTCCGCGCGCTCGCGCGTGTCGCGCAGGCCCTTGAGCCGGTGCCAGAACGAATACTTGTAGCCGAGCGACCACAGCACCGCGCAGCGCAGGTTCTCGAACACCGACAGCCGATGGAAGATGTTGGTGATCTGGAAGCTGCGCGACAGCCCCATGCGGTTGATCACGAACGGCTGCAGCCCGCCGATCTCCGCGCCATTGAGCCGCACGGTCCCGCTGCTCGGCGCAAACCGGCCGGAAATCAGGTTGAAGGTCGTCGACTTCCCTGCGCCATTGGGCCCGATCAGCGCATGGCGCTCGCCCTTCGGGATGCTCAGGTTCACGCCGCGGATGATTTCCGTCTGGCCGAACTTCTTGCGTACATCGGTCAGTTCCAGTGCCGCTGTCATGGCCTGCCTCCTGCGATTTCCATCTGTACCTTGTCCCACGCGCTGCGCACCCGCGCCGCCGCCAGCCGCCACGCGAACAGGCCAGCCGCCCACAGCGCGGCCGCCGCCAGCCATGGCGTCCAGGTCGCGGCATCGAAGCCGACGCCGAACAGCGACATCGTGGTGCCGTTGGCGCTGTCGACCTGCACCTTGTAGACCAGCTCGACCGTCAGGATCATGGCCAGCAGCAGCACCACGGCGGCGCCGCCGGCACGCGCGTAGGACGGCAGCATGCGGCCCAGCTTGCCCTTGCCCAGCAGCGGCACCTGCATCAGCAGCAGGCTGGCCAGCCCGCCCGGCACGAACATCACCATCAGCACGAAGAACAGGCCCAGGTACAGCAGCCAGGCCTTGGTCAGGTCCGACAGCGCCACCGCGAACAGCACGAACACCACCGCGCCGATGATGGGCCCGAAGAACACGCCCGCGCCACCGATGAACACCGCCAGCAGCACGCCGCCGGAGCGCACCGCGCTGACGTTCTCGGCCGAGACGATCTCGAAGTTGATGGCGCCCAGCGCCCCGGCGATACCGGCGAAGAATGCCGACAGGATCAGCACCAGGTAGCGCACGCGCTGGGTGTTGTAGCCGATGAACTCGACCCGCTCGGGGTTGTCGCGCACGGCGTTGGCGATGCGGCCCAGCGGCGTCTGCGTCCAGGCGTACATCGCCACCATCGACAGCAGGCACCACGCCGCGATCAGGTAGTAGACCTGGCGCCCGGGCCCGAAGGTGATGCCCAGGAACGGATCGCCGACCACGCGGTTGGTGGAGATGCCACCCTCGCCGCCGAAGAACTCCGGAAACATCAGCGAGCTGGCGAACACCATCTCGCCGATGCCCATGGTGATCATGGCAAAGGTGGTGCCGGACTTCTTGGTGGTGACGTAGCCGAAGATCACGCCGAAGAAGGCGCCGGCCAGGCCGCCCACCAGCGGCAGCATCGACACCGGCAGCCAGACCTTGCCCGCCCCGACCATGTTCAGCACATGCACGGCGATAAACGCGCCCAGGCCGGAGTAGACCGCGTGGCCGAACGACAGCATGCCGGTCTGCCCGAGCAGCATGTTGTACGACAGCGCAAAAATGATCATGATGCCCATCTGCGACATCAGCGTGATGGCGAAGCCCCCGGTGAAGATCAGCGGCAGCACCAGCATGACCAGCACGGTCAGGCTCCAGATGATCCAGCGCGCCAGGTTCAGCGGGCGGTAGCGCAGGGTGCGGCCGGTCACCACCGGCTCGCGGGGTTGTTGCATCGCTTGCTCCATGGTGTCAGCTCTCCCGGGTTCCCATCAGTCCACGCGGGCGGAAGATCAGCATCACCACCAGCAGCAGGTACGGCAGCACCGGCGCCACCTGGGCGACCGTGAGCTTCCACAAGGAATAGAACGGCGTGGCCTCGCTGACCGCCAGCCCCAGGCTGGTCATCAGGCCCGCCAGCGAGGCGTCGATGGTGACCGCGAAGGTCTGCAGCACGCCGATCAGGATCGACGCAATGAAGGCGCCCACCAGCGATCCCATGCCGCCCACCACCGCCACCACGAACACGATCGACCCGACCGCCGCGGCCATCGATGGCTCGGTGACAAAGGCATTGCCGCCGATCACTCCCGCCAGCCCGGCCAGCGCGGCGCCGCCGCCAAACACCATCATGAACACGCGCGGCACGTTGTGGCCCAGCGCCTCGACCATTTCCGGGTGCGTCAGCGCGGCCTGGATCACCAGCCCGATGCGGGTACGCGTCAGCACCAGGTAGATCGCCACCAGCATGCCCAGCGACACCAGCATCATGAAGGCGCGGTACTTGGGGAAGGACGAGGTGAACACCGTGAACAGCGGCCCGTCCAGCTCCGCGGGGATCCGGTACGGCACCGCCGCCAGGCCCCACACCAGCTTGACGCCCTCTTCCATCAGGTAGGCCAGGCCGAAGGTGAACAGCAGCTCGGCCACGTGGCCGTACTTGTGCACCGTGCGCAGGCCGAAGCGCTCCACCAGCGCGCCCGCGCCGGCCACCAGCAGCGGCGCGAAGATCAGCGCCGGCCAGAACCCGACCTTGCTGGCGATGGTGTAGGCGAAGTAGGCGCCCAGCATGTAGAAGCTGGCATGGGCAAAGTTGAGCACGCCCATCATGCTGAAGATCAGCGTAAGGCCCGATGACAGCATGAACAGCAGCAGCCCGTAGCTGATGCCGTTCAGCAGTGAGATGACGAAGAATTCCACAGCGTGTCCTTCAAGCTGGCGCCGCCATGCGTGGGCATGCCGGCGTCCGTCCGGTTGGATTGAGGGTGAGCGTCCCCCTCCGGGGGCGGTTGCCCGCCCCGGACGCTCCCCGGTATCGACCGAAAAAGACTGAAAGTATGCAGGATCGGGCGGCCACTTTGTCAGCGTGGCCGGCCCGTCACGGACAGGATCAGCCGGGCCGCTTCATCTGGCAGGAGGTCGGCTGGGCCGACACGTACTGGTCCATCAGCGCGTTGGTCTTCCAGCCGTAGCCGGTGTTTTCCTGGTCGTACTTGATTTCCTTGCCATCCACCTTGGTCCAGGTGGCGACCACCAGCGGCTGCTGCGCCTGGTGGTCCGAGTTGCGCATCTCGACCGTGCCGTTCATGCTGTCGACCTTGATGCCCTCGAGCGCCTTGGCAACCTTGATCGGATCGGTCGAGCCGGTGTCCTTGAAGGCCTTGGACAGCATGGCAATGCCGGTGTAGGAGGCCATCACGTAGAAGTCGTCGTTGTACTTCTTCTTGAAGCCCTCGATGACATCAGCCCCCTTGAACCCCTTGTTGTTGGGGTTGTAGTAGCCGACATACTTGACGTGCTCGGCACCGGTGGCGCCCATCGCCGTGGGCACGCCGGTGGTGCCGGCGTAGTAGGTGTAGTAGTTGGTGGTCAGGCCGGCATCCTTGCCCGCCTTGATCAGCAGCGCCAGGTCGCTGCCCCAGTTGCCGGTGATCACGGTATCGGCGCCGGAGGCCTTGATCTTGGCCGCGTACGGGGCAAAGTCCTTGACCTGGGCCAGCGGGTGCAGGTCTTCACCGACGATCTGGATGTCCGGGCGCTTGCGCTTCAGGTAGTCCTTGGCGGCGCGCGCCACCTGGTGGCCGAACGAGTAGTTCTGGTTGATCAGGTAGACCTTCTTGACGTTCGGGTCCTTGGCCAGGAAGGTGGTCAGCGCCTCCATCTTCATGTCCGAGTTGGCGTCGAGCCGGAAATGCCAGAAGTTGCATTTGGAATTGGTCATGTCCGGGTCCACCGCGGCGTAGTTCAGGTAGACGATTTCCTTGCCCGGATTGCGCTCGTTGTGCTTGGCCACCGCGTCCTGCAGCGCCAGCCCGACCGACGAGCCGTTGCCCTGCACGATATAGCGGATGCCCTGGTCGACCGCCTGCTTGAGGATGGTCAGGCTTTCCTGCGGCGACAGCTTGTTGTCGAAACCCACCACCTCGAACTTGTGCGCGCCGGCCCAGTTCTTCTGGTTGGCGATGTCGGCGACATACTGCCAGCTCTTGAGCTGGTTCTGCCCAACGGGAGCCATCAGCCCCGATAGCGGGTCAATGAAGGCAATCTTCACCGTATCCGCGAGTGCGGTACCTGAAACCAGCGCAGAACCCAGTGCGGCAAACACGGCCACACCGGCCACCAGCGGACGCATTTTGGTCATACCTGTCTCCTTCACTCTTGTCGTTGGCTTGTCGTCGAATTTGGCTGGCTGCGCGGCGTCCTCCATGCCACGCCTTGCAGCCGCCCCGAACACGCCATGCCGCAAGCAGGCATGGCGCACCGGAAAGCGCGTGCCGGCGTCAGGCAGTCGGCAGCTTGTAGTCCTTGAACTGCTCGCGCAGCTTGAGCTTCTGCATCTTGCCGGTGGCGGTCAGCGGGATCTCGGTGACAAAGGCCACGTCGTCCGGGATCCACCACTTGGCGACCTTGCCATCGAAGAACTGCAGCAGTTCTTCGCGGGTGACTTCGGCGCCGGGCTTCTTCACCACCACCAGCAGCGGGCGTTCATCCCACTTGGGGTGGTAGGCCGAGATGCAGGCCGCCATATGCACCGCGGGGTGCGCGACGGCGACGTTCTCGATATCGATCGACGAGATCCATTCGCCGCCGGACTTGATCACGTCCTTGCTGCGGTCGGTGATCTGCATGAAGCCATCGGCGTCGATGGTGGCCACGTCGCCGGTCGGGAACCAGCCGTCGGCCAGGGGGCTGGTGCCATTGCGGTAATACTGCTCGATGACCCATGGGCCGCGCACCATCAGGTCGCCGAAGGCCTTGCCGTCCCACGGCAGCTCCTTGCCTTCGCCGTCGACAATCTTCATGTCCACACCGAAGATCACGCGGCCCTGTTTTTCCTGGATTTTGTGGCGATCCGCGTCAGAGAGAGCGTCGTGCCTGGCTAGCAGCTTGCACGCCGTGCCAAGTGGTGACATCTCGGTCATGCCCCAGGCATGGATCACTTCGACGTTCAGCGCCTCGAACGCACGGGTCATCGCGGGCGGCACAGCCGAGCCGCCGATCACGGTGCGACGGAAGCTGGAGAACTTCAGCTTGTTCGACTGCACGTGCTGGAGCAGGCCGAGCCACACCGTCGGCACGCCGGCGGAGAAGGTCACCTTTTCCTGCTCGAACAGTTCATAGATCGACGCCCCGTCCAGCTTGGCACCGGGCAGCACCAGCTTGGCGCCGACCAGCGGCACCGAGTACGGCAGGCCCCAGGCATTGACGTGGAACATCGGCACCACGGGCAGGATCACGTCGCTGGCGGAGCAGCCCAGCGCGTCGGGCAGTGCCGACGCGTACGAGTGCAGCACCGTCGAGCGGTGCGAGTACAGCGCGCCCTTGGGGTTGCCGGTGGTGCCCGAGGTGTAGCACAGGCTCGACGCCAGATTCTCGTCGAACTGCGGCCATTCGTAGTCGCCGTCCTGCGCGTCGACCAGCTCCTCGTAGCACAGCAGCGGCACCTTGGAATCGGCCGGCATATGCGCGCGGTCGGTCATCGCCACCCAGCCCCTGACGTTGGGGCAATGCGGCGCCACGCCTTCCACCAGCGGCAGGAAGGTCAGGTCGAAGAAGACATAGCCGTCTTCCGCATGGTTGACGATATAGGCAATCTGCTCGGGAAACAGGCGCGGGTTGATGGTATGGCAGACGGCGCCCATGCCGGACACGCCGTAGTAGATCTCGAGGTGGCGGTAGCCGTTCCAGGCCAGCGTGCCGACGCGCTCGCCCTGCTTCACGCCCAGTGCGCCGAGCGCCTGCGCCAGCTTGCGGGCGCGCAGTTCGCAATCGCGGTACGTGTAGCGATGCAGGTCGCCCTCCGTGCGCCGCGAGACGATCTCGGTGCTGCCGTAATAACGCGCGGCGTGTTTGATGATGGAGGAAATGAGCAGCGGCGCGCTCATCATTTGACCCATCAATGCCATGAACCTGCCTCCTGAAAGTCTTGTGTGATTCGCCTGAAAACGAACAACCGTACTATTTTTTGTCGGTCGTTTCCATGCACCAAATCGGCGTCCGGCCGATCTCGTTGTGCACTGCCGTACTGTTGTTGTGTATTGCCGTCGGGGTTGCCGCCGGCATTGCCATCGAATTCGGGGCCGCAATTCTGCGAAAAGCCCATGCACCGGATTCATGTGCGCACTGAAGGAGGAAAATAACCGTGCGGTGCATGGCGGCATTAACTCGGTCGAGCGGTCGAGTGCCGTTGAGGACGTACAATACTGCGTGGCATGTTGCACCTCAACATGTCGTTTTCCCTAGCCACCACCGCATTTTCGTGCCCCCGGCATGCCGCGCCGCACCGCCTTTTACGCGGTTCGCCGCACATGGGCGAGCGCACGGAATTCGCACCGCCCCTTGCGCCCCGAGGCGCCCCTACGCGATGCCAGACACGCCCCAGTCACAAGCTCCGCAGCCCTCCGACGCAGCCACGCCGGCAACGCTGTCCGCGCCCTGGCGCACCGCGCCCGGCTTTGCCGAACTCGGCGCGCAGTTCTTCACGCGGCTGCGCCCGACGCCGCTGCCAGCGCCCTACCTGGTGGGGGTGGCGCCGGCCGCTGCGGCCCTGCTCGGCTGGGATGCCGGCATCGGCAGCCAGCAGGACTTCATCGAGACCTTTATCGGCAACCAGGTGCCGGACTGGGCCGACCCGCTCGCCACGGTCTATTCCGGGCACCAGTTCGGGGTCTGGGCTGGCCAGCTCGGCGACGGCCGCGCCATCCGCCTGGCGCAGGCCGAGACCGCCACCGGCCCGTGGGAAATCCAGCTCAAGGGCGCGGGCCTGACGCCCTACTCGCGCATGGCCGATGGCCGCGCGGTGCTGCGCTCGTCGATCCGCGAGTACCTCTGCTCCGAAGCCATGGCCGCACTGGGCGTGCCGACCACGCGCGCGCTGTCTATCATGGGCTCGGACGCGCCGGTGCGGCGCGAGACCATCGAAACCTCCGCGGTGGTGACCAGGCTGTCGCCGACCTTTATCCGCTTCGGGCACTTCGAGCATTTCGCCGCGCACGACGACGTCGCCGCGCTGCGCAAGCTGGCGGATTTCGTCATCGACAACTTCATGCCCGCGTGCCGCGACGACGCCCAGCCCTACCAGGCGCTGCTGCGCGAGGTCTCGCTGCGCACCGCCGACCTGATCGCGCACTGGCAGGCGGTGGGCTTCTGCCACGGCGTGATGAACACCGACAATATGTCGATCCTGGGCCTGACCATCGACTACGGCCCATTTGGCTTCCTCGACGCGTTCGACGCCAACCATATCTGCAACCACTCCGACACGCAGGGCCGCTACGCCTACAGCCAGCAGCCGCAGGTGGCATTCTGGAACCTGCACTGCCTGGCGCAGGCGCTGCTGCCGCTGTGGCTGCCGCCAGAGGATGCCGACCAGGAAGGCGCGCGCGACGCTGCCGTGGCAGCCGCGCGCGCGGCGCTGGACCCGTTCCGCGACCGCTATGCCGCGGCATTCTTCCGCCACTACCGCGCCAAGCTGGGCCTGCGCCCGCCCGCCGGCGGCGATGACAAGAGCGATGAGCCGCTGCTGACCAGCCTGTTCCAGCTGCTGCACGGCCAGCGCGTGGACTACACGCTGTTCTGGCGCAAGCTGTGCGGCATTTCGTCCACCGATGCCTCGCGCGACGCGCCGGTGCGCGACCTGTTCCTGGACCGCGCCGCCTTCGACGCATGGGTGGCCGACTATCGCGTGCGCCTGCGCGCCGAGCAGTCGCACGATGCCGCGCGCGAACTGGAAATGCTGGCAGTCAACCCCAAGTACGTGCTGCGCAACCACCTGGCCGAAACCGCGATCCGGCACGCACGCGAGAAGGACTTCACCGAAGTGGACCGCCTGCTGGCAGTGCTGTCGCGCCCCTTCGACGAGCAGCCGGAAGCAGAGCACTACGCGGCGCTGCCGCCGGACTGGGCCTCCGGCCTGGAAGTCAGTTGCTCGTCGTGACGTCATGTGATCCGTGCCCTGCACGCCGGCGCCTGCCGGTGTAAGGTTCGCGCAGTTCGCACGACCAATGCCTTAACTGAGGAACCCATCCGAGGAAGCCCTGCGAGGACAAGACCATGACCACCACCAAGACCGACGCCGAGTGGCGTGAACAACTCTCCGACATCGAATACCGCGTGACCCGCGAGGCCGCCACCGAGCGCCCGTTCACCGGCCGCTACTGGGACCACTGGGACAACGGCATCTACCACTGCGTGGGCTGCGGCACGCCGCTGTTCGAATCCGCCACCAAGTTCGATGCCGGCTGCGGCTGGCCCAGCTATTTCCGCGCCATCAACGGCGAGGTGATTGCCGAGCACGTCGACCACAGCCACGGCATGACGCGGGTGGAGGTACGCTGCAAGGAATGCGGCAGCCATCTCGGCCATGTCTTCGAGGATGGCCCCGCCCCGACCGGCCTGCGCTATTGCATCAACTCGGCTGCGCTAAAATTCGATGATCGCGACCCGGCACAGCGTGCGGCGGATGATGCCCACGCCGCCGGCAGCGACGACAACCCCCGGCGCGACCCGCAGCGCTGAATGCTCCGGCAAGCACGCCGGACACAACCTGGTACCGCATGAAATTCCTGTTCGACCTGTTCCCGGTCATCCTGTTTTTTGCCGCCTTCAAGCTGGCTGACATCTACACCGCCACCGCCGTGGCCATTGGCGCCACCGTGCTGCAGATCGGCTGGGTCTGGTTCCGCCACCGCAAGGTCGAGCCGATGCAGTGGGTCAGCCTGCTGATCATCGCGGTGTTCGGCGGTGCCACGCTGGTGCTGCACAACGAGACCTTCATCAAGTGGAAGCCGACCGTGCTCTACTGGATGTTCGCGGTGGGGCTGCTGGGCTCGGTGATCGGCTGGCGCAAGAACCTGATCCGCGCCATGATGGAAAAACAGGTGACCCTGCCCGACCCGGTGTGGGCGCGCCTGAACGCCGCCTGGGCCGGCTTCTTTGCCGCCATGGGCGTGCTGAACCTGTACGTGGCCTACCAGTTCTCGACCGAGGCCTGGGTCAACTTCAAGCTGTTCGGCAGCATGGGGCTGATGCTGGTGTTCATCGTCGCCCAGAGTGTCTGGCTGTCGCGCCACATGCCCGAGAACAGCCAGGACTGACGGCCCCGCCCCCGCACCCCCGAATCGAAGGAAACCATTGATGGCAGCCGATCCCGCCACTATCGAGGCGATGCTGCGCGAAGCGCTCGCCCCCAGCCACCTGGCCGTGCGCGACGACAGCGCGCTGCACGCCGGACATGCCGGCGCCGCATCCGGCGGCGGACATTACGACGTGACAATCGTCAGCGAGCGCTTTACGGGTCACAGCCGGGTTGCGCGACACCGCATGGTGTATGATGCGCTGCGCGGTCTGTTCCCCGCGCAGATCCACGCACTTGCCGTGACTGCGTTCACCGACCAAGAGTACCAATCCCGCGCATCATCACGCGATTCTTCCAGCAACTCTCAGACCTGATTCCATGAAGACCACCGTCCTCTCGTTCAGCCTGGCGGCTGTGCTTGCTGCCGGCAGCCTGCCGGCCATCGCCCAGAATGCCGCCGTCGTGAATGGCAAGGCCATTTCATCGGCAAAGCTGGACAAGTTGATCGCCGGCACCGGCCAGCCCGACAACCCGGAGCTGCGCTCGCGCGCGCGCAACATGCTGATCGACCGCGAACTGCTCGTGCAGGAAGCCAACAAGCGCGGCCTGACCCAGCGCGACGACGTGCAGGAACAACTGGAACAGGCCCGCCTGAACGTGCTGGCCGGCGCAGTGTTCGAAGACTACGTTAAGACCCACGGCGCCAGCGACGCCGAGCTGCGCAAGCAGTACGACAAGATCAAGTCGCAGTTCGGCAACGGCAAGGAATACCACGCCCGCCATATCCTGGTGGAAAAGGAAGCCGACGCCAAGGCGATCATCGCCAAGATCAAGGGCGGCGCCAAGTTCGAGGACATGGCCAAGGCCTCGTCCAAGGACCCGGGCTCGGCCGCCAACGGCGGCGACCTGGACTGGGCCAACAGCAGCAGCTACGTCCCTGAGTTCTCGGCTGCCATGACCGGCCTGAAAAAGGGCCAGCTGACCGATACCCCGGTCAAGACCCAGTTCGGCTGGCATATCATCGAACTGGTCGACGTGCGCGACGCCAAGATCCCGTCGTTCGAAGAGGTCAAACCGCAGCTCACGCAGATGCTGATGGGGGACCAGAACTGGCAGCGCGAGCAGTTCCAGGCCATGATGAAGTCACTCAAGGACAAGGCCAAGATCCAGTAAGGCACGGTCCGGTCGCCCCCGCCGGTCCTGCAAGATTCAAGGATGCAGCGCGTGGAGTCGACTGGCCGCTACTGGCAACTCTGGCATCTCTCGTCCCGGGGCATGTGCTATTGCGCACTGGCCTGGGCGACCCTGGACGGCGCCGCCCCCGGCTGGCGCCAGCTCCACCCCTATCTCCCGTTGCGTGACCGTTACGCGCCCGAGAAGATCCTGCACGCCGTGGTGGCTTACAAGGAGGCTCGCGGCGAGATCAGGGCGCCCCCTGGTTTTGAAGCCGGGCGGATGCTGACTTATGCCTATGCGTCGTGGAGTTCACGCCTGCTCCCTCCGCTTGCCGGCTGAAACCTGCCTTCACCGGCGCAGCGAAAAACTAAAAAGCCACCGGCGCTGCCGGTGGCTCTTGGTTGGGACGAAGGGCGCAGGCCCTGGGCTGATACTTACCCCACCCACTTCCGCGCATTGCGGAACATCCGCATCCACGGGCTGCCGCCGTCGGCAACCTGCTTCCACGCATCCGGCGCCCAGCTCATGGTCGCGGCACGGAACACGCGCTCCGGGTGCGGCATCAGCACCGTGAAGCGGCCATCGACGGTGGTCACCGAGGTAATCCCGTCGGGCGAGCCGTTGGGGTTGAGCGGATAGGTCTGCGTGACCGCACCGTAGTTGTCGACAAAGCGCAGCGCCACGTGGGCCTGGTCGATATTGCCCTGCTGCGAGAAGTCGGCAAACCCTTCGCCGTGGGCAACCACGATCGGAATGCGGCTGCCTTCCATGCCGGCGAAGAAGATCGACGGCGACGACTGCACCTCGACCGTGACAAAGCGCGCCTCGTACTGCTCCGACTGGTTGCGCGTGAACTTCGGCCAGGCGCCTGCGCCCGGGATGATCGGGGCCAGGTTGCTCATCATCTGGCAGCCGTTGCAAACGCCCAGCGCAAAAGTGTCCTGGCGGTTGAAGAAGGCAGCGAACTGCTCGGCCATCTGCGCGTTGAACAGGATGGTCTTGGCCCAGCCCTCGCCCGCGCCCAGCACGTCGCCGTAGCTGAAGCCGCCGCACGCGACAAAGCCGCTGAAGTCGGCCAGATTGGCGCGGCCTGCGATCAGGTCGCTCATGTGCACGTCGTGCGTATCGAAGCCGGCGCGATCCATGCTGTACGCCATCTCGATCTGCGAGTTGACGCCCTGCTCGCGCAGGATCGCCACGCGCGGGCGGGCGCCGGTGGCGATGAACGGCGCGGCGATGTCTTCGGCCGCATCGAAGGTCAGCACCGGGCTGATGCCGGGGTCGGCGGCGTCGAGCAGGCGGTCGTATTCGCTGTCGGCGCAGGCCGGGTTGTCGCGCAGGCGCGCGATGCGCCAGCTGACTTCGCTCCAGTTGCGCTGCAGGTCGGTGCGCGAGGCGCCGAAGACCTTCTTGGCATCGCGATAGACCTCGATCTGGTCGGTCGCGTTGGGCTTGCCCACCACATGGCTGCAGGCCGACAGGCCGGCTTCGCGCAGCACGGCAAAGACCGTGTCGCGGTCTTCCATGCGCACCTGCACCACCGCGCCGAGCTCTTCCGAGAACAGCGCGCGCAAGGTCTGGTCGTTGCGGCGCTCGGCGATCTGCTGCGCCCAGTTCTTGGCGTCGCCGTAGTCCTGCTCCTGCTGCGGGTCCAGCGCCAGCATGTCGACGTTGAGCGAGATGCCGCAGTGGCCGGCAAAGGCCATTTCCGCCAGCGCGGCCATGAAGCCGCCATCCGAGCGGTCGTGATAGGCCAGCAGCTTGCCTTCGCGGTTCAGGCGCTGGATCACGTTGAAGAAGTTCTTCAGGTCTTCGGCGTTATCGACGTCGGGGGCGCTGTCGCCGACCTGCTGCGTCACCTGCGCCAGGATGCTGCCGGCCATGCGGTTCTTGCCACGGCCCAGGTCGACGGCGATCAGCACGGTGTCGCCGGCGTCGGTGCGCAGTTGCGGGGTCAGCGTGCGATTGACGTCGTCCACCGCGGCAAAGGCCGAGATGATCAGCGACACCGGCGCGACCACTTCCTTGTTGACGCCGTCGTCCTGCCACTTGGTGCGCATCGACAGCGAATCCTTGCCGACCGGGATGCTGATGCCAAGCGCCGGGCACAGTTCCATGCCGACGGCGTGCACGGTGTCATACAGCTTCGCGTCTTCGCCTTCCACGCCGCAGGCCGCCATCCAGTTGGCCGACAGCTTGACCTTGCCCAGGTCCTTGACCGGCGCGGCGGCCAGGTTGGTCAGCGCCTCGCCGATCGCCATGCGGCCGGAGGCCGGCGCATTGATCACGGCCAGCGGGGTGCGCTCACCCATGGTCATCGCTTCGCCGGCCTTGCCCTGGTAGTCGAGCGTGGTCACGGCCACGTCGGCAACCGGCACCTGCCACGGGCCGACCATCTGGTCGCGCGCGTTCATGCCGCCCACGGTACGGTCGCCAATGCTGATCAGGAACGACTTGTTGGCCACGGTCGGATGGCGCAGCACGTCGCGCACCGCCTGCTCCAGACTGATGCCGGTCACGTCCACCGCCGGCAGTTCCTGCTCGACGCGCTTGACGTCGCGATGCATGCGCGGCGGCTTGCCCAGCAGCACGTCCATCGGCATGTCGACGGCGTAGTGCTCCTTGAGCGCGGCGTCGACGCTGGCGTCGACCAGTTGCAGCTGCTTTTCTTCCGTGGCAATGCCAACCACCGCGAACGGCGAGCGCTCGCGCTGGCACATGGCCTGGAATTGCGGGAAGCTGTCCGGCGCGATCGCCAGCACATAGCGTTCCTGCGACTCGTTGCACCAGATCTCGGCCGGCGACAGGCCGGACTCTTCCAGGTGCACCTGGCGCAGGTCGAAGCGTGCCCCGCGGTCGGCGCCGTCCACCAGTTCGGGGAAGGCGTTGGAGATGCCGCCCGCGCCGACGTCATGGATCGACAGGATCGGGTTGGCGTCGCCGAGCTGCCAGCAGGCGTTGATCACTTCCTGCGCGCGGCGCTCCATCTCGGGGTTGCCGCGCTGGACCGAATCGAAGTCCAGATCGGCGGTGTTGGTGCCGGTCGCCATCGAGCTGGCGGCGCCGCCGCCCATGCCGATGCGCATGCCCGGGCCGCCCAGCTGGATCAGCAGCGTGCCGGCCGGCAGCGGGTTCTTGTGCGTGTGCGCGGCGTCGATATTGCCGATCCCGCCCGCGATCATGATCGGCTTGTGGTAGCCGCGCACGGTGCCGCCGACGTTCTGCTCGTAGACGCGGAAATAGCCGCCCAGGTTGGCACGGCCGAATTCGTTGTTGAAGGCGGCGCCGCCGAGCGGGCCGTCGATCATGATCTGCAGCGGCGAGGCGATGCGGTCCGGCTTGCCGGTCACGCCGGGCTTGTCTTCCGGGTTGCGGTGCGCCACCGGCTGGGCGGCGTCGCGGTCGTTTTCCCAGGACTCGACGGCCTCGGGCAGCATCAGGTTGGACACCGTGAAGCCGGTCAGGCCGGCCTTGGGCTTGGCGCCGCGGCCGGTCGCGCCCTCGTCGCGGATTTCACCGCCGGCGCCGGTGGAGGCACCCGGGAACGGCGAGATCGCGGTCGGGTGGTTGTGCGTCTCCACCTTCATCAGCGTGTGGGTCAGCGCCTCGTGGCGGCCGTACTTGTGGTCATCGCCGCGCGGGAACCAGCGCTCGGCCACGTCCCCCTCCATCACCGCCGAGTTGTCCGAGTAGGCCACGATCGAGCCTTGCGGATTGAGCTGGTGCGTATTGCGGATCATCGCGAACAGCGACTTGTCCTGCTGCACGCCGTCGATGGTCCAGGTGGCGTTGAAGATCTTGTGGCGGCAGTGCTCGCTGTTGGCCTGCGCGAACATCATCAGCTCGACGTCGGTCGGGTTGCGCTCCAGCTTGCCGTAGGCATCGACCAGGTAGTCGATCTCGTCCTCGGACAGCGCCAGGCCCATCTCGACATTGGCCGCGGCCAGCGCGCTGCGCCCGGCCGAGATGTCGATAAAGCGCAGCGGCTTGGCCGGCAGTTCCTGGAACAGGCCGGCGGCATCGTCACGCGAGGCGACCACGGTCTCGGTCATGCGGTCGAACAGGTGCGCGGCGACGGCGGCGCGGGTATCCGCGTCCAGCGTCTTGCGGCCGCGCAGCAGGCCCTTCTTGCAGATGACCGTGATTTCGATACCGCGCTCGATGCGGTGGATATGCGTGAGGCCGCAGTTATGGGCGATGTCGGTGGCCTTGCTGGCCCATGGCGAGATCGTGCCGAAGCGCGGGATCACCACGAAGCGGTCGCCGTCGGGCTGATCGGCAAACGGTGCGCCGTAGGTCAGCAGCGCCGCCACGCGGGACTGCTCTTCGGCCGACAGCGGCGTCTGTGCGTCGACAAAGTGCAGGAACTGGCCATGCACCGATTCAATATCGGCGTCGATCTGCCGCAGGGCGGTGAGCAGGCGTTGCTGACGGAAGGCGGAAAGCGCCAAAGCGCCGGGGAAGCACGAGAAATGCGCCATGATCGTAGCGGTCGGGAGGCGGTGAGGTAGGGGCTGCTGCTTAGCCGGCACCGCTGCATGGGGTGCCGACTGGCGGGAAACCGCTATTGTACCTTGCCGGCACCCGGATTTTGCACTGCGACATCACGACGGGGCCGTGTTACCGCCCACCCTGATAATGCTTATGCGTCACTTTTACCGAATGGACGGCTCAGAGTGACGTCGCCGAGCGCGCGGCCTGCTCGTACAGGCCGGTCAGCACCCGCATCAGCCGGGCGAGCTCCCCGATCTCGGCATTCTCTTCGCTGCCTTCGGTAAAGTTGCTGGTCAGGCATTGTTCGCGGATCTCGCGATAGCGTGCGCAGGCCTCGGCACCGGCCGGGGTGGTCGAATAAGTGGCCTCCTTGCCGACCCGCTCCCCGCTCACCAGCCCCAGCCCCTGCAGCTTCTTCAATGCGTAGGTCACCAGGTGGGTGTCTTCCACGTTCAGCACGAAGCAGATATCGGCCAGCCGCTTGGGCCGGCCGCGATGGTTCACGTGATGCAGCACCAGCACGTCCAGGAAGGTCAGGTCGCGCACCCCCGCCGCCCCCATGCAGCGCACCACCCAGCGGCTGTAGGCATTGTAGGCGGTGTTCAGCCCGAACTCGAACTCGGACAGCTCGGGGCTGCGCACCGACACCAGGTGCGAGGACGACACGATATTGGCCCCGGCCGCGCGCGACAGCGCGGTGGCCGGCCTTGCCTTATCGGCAACGGCAGAGGCATCGGCCACGGCGGCGGCGGTATGCCCGCTCTCGGCTGGCTTGCGTGGCATGCGGGAGACTCCTTTCGATGGGACGGCGCTGGCGTGCTAGGTATAAGCCCGGAGCGCGCCCCGGCAATTTTAGCTTGACAGTTTATTGGCGAATTATGAGCATGAACACCTAATAAATACAGGTAAAGCATGAGGGAGGGACGCTGGCCACGACTGGCCCTGCGCATGTGCACCGCGCCCGTCCCCGTGCCGGCAGGCGGCCGCCACCATGGCGGTGCCCGCCCCGCCCTCGCACCCCGTTTGCAGACCCCATGCCATCCATGCTTCCCGACCTCGATACCCTGAACACCCGCCTGCGCGACGGCGCCACCAGCCGTGCGCAGATCATCGAGCAGGCGGCCGCGCTTGCCGCCGCGCCGGCTGCCGAGGCCGTGTTCCTGCACAGCACCTTCGAGGCCGCGGCCCAGGTCGCGCGCGCTGCCGATGCCGCCGGCCGCGCCGGCAAGGCGCTGCATCCGCTGGCGGGGCTGCCGGTTTCAGTCAAGGACCTTTACGACGTGGCCGGCGAAGTCACCAGCGCAGCCTCGCTGGTGCGCAAGGATGCCGCGCCGGCCACCGCGGACGCCACCGTGGTCGCCCGCCTGCGCGCTGCAGGGGCAGCCCTGGTCGGGCGCACCAACATGACGGAGTTCGCGTTCTCGGGCGTGGGCATCAATCCCCACTACGGCACGCCGGCCAACCCAGCCGGCACCGATGGCGTGGCGCGCATCCCGGGCGGCTCGTCGTCGGGTGCGGCCGTTTCGGTGGCGCTGGGGCTGGCGGTCGCGGCGCTTGGCAGCGACACCGGCGGCTCCATCCGCATCCCCGCCGCGCTATGCGGCATCACCGGCTTCAAGCCCACCGCGCGGCGCGTGCCGCTGACGGGGGCCTTTCCGCTGTCCTACACGCTCGACACCGCCTGCGCGATGGCGCGCACGGTCAGCGACTGCATTGCCGTGGACAGCGTGATCGCGGACAGCGCAGTGATCCCGCGCGTCACCAACCCCGCCGCGACGCGGCTGGCGATCCCGCGCCAGGTCCTGCTGGACGACCTCGACCCGGTGGTGGCGCGCGCCTTTGACCGCGCGCTGGGCCGGCTGTCGGCCGCCGGCGTGCAACTGGAGCATGTCGACCTGCCCGAGCTCGGCGAACTGGCGGGCCTGAACGCCCAGGGCGGCTTCAGCTCGGCCGAAGCCTTTGCCATCCACCGCCACCTGCTGGCCGCCCGGCGCGACCTGTACGACCCGCGCGTGGCCTCGCGCATCGACCGCGGCGCCAATGTCAGCGCCGCCGACTATATCGACCTGGGCCGCGCCCGGCTGGACTGGATCGCCCGCATGGAAGCGCGCCTGGCCCGCTTCGACGCCGTGGTCTGCCCGACCGTGCCGATGGTCGCGCCCGAGATTGCGCCGCTGCGCACCGATGATGCGCAGTTCTTCCGCGTCAATGCCCTGCTGCTGCGCAATACCTCGGCCTTCAATTTCCTTGACGGCTGCTCGATCTCGCTGCCCTGCCACGCGCCGGACGAGCTGCCCGTGGGCCTGATGCTGTCGCACGGCCCGATGCGCGATGCCGGCCTGCTGGGCACGGCCCTTGCGTTGGAACGCATCGTGCAACCTTCACAGCGCGACGACTGAGCCCTGCCGCCGCGCCGTTGATCTTGCGCCGGCGTGCCCGCCAATGCGGGCCACGACCGGCACCAGGTAGTACGCAACCAGCAGTACCACCGCGCCCCCGCGCGCACACCAGGAGAGATCGAGATGCGAGTCAAGGCAATCGTTGCGGCCGGCCTGATGCTGGCCGCCGTGGCGGCAGAGGCGGATACCAAGTGGGACCTGCCGACCGGTTATCCGGCCAGCAACCTGCACACCGAGAATCTGCAACAGATGGCCAACGACGTGGACAAGGCCACCGGCGGCAAGCTCAAGATCGTGCTGCACCCCAATGGCTCGCTGCTCAAGGCCAACGAGATCAAGCGCGGCGTGCAGACCGGCCAGGTGCAGATGGGCGAGATCCTGATGTCCTTGCTGGCCAACGAGAATCCGGTGTTCGGCGTCGATGCGGTGCCGTTCCTGGCCACCAGCTATGCCGACGCCTACAAGCTGTGGCAGGCCTCGCGCCCGGTCACCGAGAAGGTGCTCGACAAACAGGGCATGAAGCTGCTGTACGCGGTGGCCTGGCCGCCGCAGGGCATCTATGCCAACAAGCCGATCAATTCCGCCGCGGACATGAAGGGCCTGAAATGGCGCGCGTACAACCCGGCCACCTCGCGCATCGCCGAGCTGGTCAGCGCCCAGCCGGTGACCATCCAGGCTGCCGACCTGGCACAGGCGCTGGCCACTGGCACGGTCAACTCCTTCATGTCGTCGGGCGCAACCGGCGTCGACACCAAGGTGTGGGAGAGCGTGAAGTACTTCTACACGGTGGACGCCTGGCTGCCCAAGAACATGCTGGTGGTCAGCAAGAAAGCGTTCGCGGCACTGGACAAGCCGACCCAGGAGGCCCTGCTCAAGGCCGTCGCCGACGCCGAGAAGCGCGGCTGGCAGGTCTCGGAGCAAAAGACCAAGGAGTACCTGGCCACCCTGTCGCGCAACGGCATGACGGTGCAGCCGCCTTCGCCGCAGCTCAAGGCCGACATGCAGAAGGTGGGCAAGGTCATGGTGGATGACTGGGCCAAGGGCGCGGGCGAGGACGGCAAGGCTATCCTGGACGCCTACCGCAAGTAGGCTGATGTGCGCTCCCTCTCCCCTCAGCGGGAGAGGGGAGCAAACCTGCCTGATCGATGTTCGTCAGCAAGCCTGCTGCCCGCTTGCCTCAACTGCTGCCCATCATGCCAACTGCCCCCTCCTCCAAGCGCTGGCTCGACCGCCTGCTTGACCTCTTTGCCGTGCTCGGCGCGCTGTGCATCCTCGCCGTCTGCGTGATCATGATCCTGATGTCGCTGTCGCGGGAGACCTCGGTGATCTTCAAGGGTGGCGATGACATCGTCGCCTGGCTGTGCGCGGCGTCCGCCTTCCTGATCCTTGGCCAGACCTTCCAGCATGGCGGCATCGTGCGCGTCGAGATGCTGCTGGGGGCCGTGGGCCCGCGCCGGCGCCGGGTGCTGGAGCTGGTCTCGCTGACCGTCTGCCTGGCGTTTGCCGCCTACGCGGCCTGGGCGCTTGGCACCTTTGCGTGGCAGAGCTGGGAAATCGGCGATGTCTCCCAGGGCCAGATCGTGATCCCGCTGTGGATTCCGCAGAGCTTCGCGGTGCTTGGCTGCGTCGGCTTCCTGCTGGCGGTCGCCGATGAATGGCTGCGCGTGGTGCGCGGACACAAGCCGCGCTACCAGGTGGCCCATGAAGAAAAGCTCGCCGCCGGCGATTTCGGGGAGACGGTCTGATGAGCACAGTCGTGGTTGCACTGATCCTGCTGCTGGTGATGATCGTCTTCCTGGCGATCGGCGCGTGGATCCCCGTGGCCATTGCGGTCACCTCATGGGTCGGTCTGGTGGTGTTCTCGGACCGCGAGGCGCTGGTCAGCCTGGCCAACGCATGGTGGTCGTCGAGCGCCTCATACACGCTGGCATCGCTGCCCCTCTTTGTCTGGATGGGCGAGATCCTGTTCCGCACCAAGCTGTCCGAGCAGATGTTCAGCGGGCTGTCGCCGTGGCTGAGCTGGCTGCCCGGGCGGCTGATGCACGTCAATATCCTGGGCTGCGGCATTTTTGGCTCGGTGTCGGGGTCGTCGGCGGCCACCTGCGCCACCATCGCCAAATCGGCGCTGCCGGAACTCACGCGGCGCGGCTACGACGAGCGCACTACGCTCGGCTCGCTGTCCTGCGCCGGCACGCTCGGCATCCTGATCCCGCCGTCGATCACGATGGTGGTGTACGCGGTGTCGGCGGACGTGTCGATCATCCGCGTGTTCCTGGCGGGCTTCATACCCGGCCTGCTGCTGATGCTGCTGTTCTCCGGCTATATCGTGGTTTGGGCACTGGCCAACCCGGACAAAACCCCGCCGTCGGAGCACTTCAACTGGCGTGCGCGGCTGGCATCGATCCGCCAGCTGCTGCCGTGCATCGTGCTGATCGCCTTTATCACCGTGATCATGGTGACCGGCTACTCCACCGCGACCGAGGCCGCAGCCTATGGCGTGGTGGCTTCGCTGGCGCTGGCGTGGGCGGGCGGCTCGCTCACGCGCGCGGCGTTCTGGGACAGCCTGATGTCGGCCACGCGGCTGACCGCGATGATCATGTTCGTGCTGGGCGCGACCTCGTTCCTGTCGGTTACCATGAGCTTTACCGGCATCCCGCGCGCGCTGGCGGAATGGGTGGCGGCGATGCACCTGTCGCCGTGGGCGCTGATCGCCGTGCTGACAGTGATCTACATCGTGCTGGGCACGGCGCTGGACGGCATCTCGATGATCGCGCTGACCACCGCGACGGTGCTGCCGATGGTGCAGGCGGCCGGCTTCGACCTGGTCTGGTTCGGCATCTTCATCGTGCTGCTGGTGGAGATCGCCGAGGTGACGCCACCCGTGGGCTTCAACCTGTTCGTGTTGCAGAGCATGACAGGCAAGGACAGCAATTACATAGCAAGGGTCTCGCTGCCCTTTTTCATGATGATGGTGGTGGCGATCGCCATCGTCACGATCTGGCCGGGCGTGGTCACCTGGCTGCCGGACATTGTCATGCAGCAGGAAGTCAAATAGCATTGGCCGGCCCCGCCCGGCCATTTGCCGCCGGCCCGGCAATTTGGAGGGTCCCAGTCCGATGCATGTGATCGTCATCGGCGCCGGCGCGATCGGCGTCAGTTCCGCCTGGTACCTGCGGCAGGCCGGTTTCGACGTGACCGTGCTCGAACGCCGCGCCGCGCCGGCACAGGAAGCCAGCTTCGGCAATGCCGGCGTGATCGCGCCCGGCTATGTCACGCCATGGGCGGCGCCGGGCATGCCCGGCAAGATCCTGCGCACGCTCTTTGCGCGCGAGGCGCCGGTCCTGTTCCGCCCTTCCGCCGACCCGGCCATGTGGCGCTGGATCGCGCGCTGGCTGCGCGAATGCCGGCTGGAGCGCTACCGCGCCAACAAGCTGCGCATGCAGCGGCTGGCGTTCTACAGCCGCGGGTGCCTGCACCGGCTGCGCAGCGAGCTGGAGATCGACTACGAGCAGTCGCAAGGCTACCTGCAGCTGTTCCGCACCGCGCGCGACCTCGACCTGGCCGCGCCCGCCGTGGCCCTGCTGCGCGAGAACAACGTGCCGCACCGGCTGGTCAGCGCGCAGGAATGCCGCCGTATCGAACCGGGCCTGGCGGCCGACACGCCGCTGGCTGGCGGGCTGCACCTGCCGGAAGACGAGTCCGGCAACTGCCCGATGTTCGTGCGCGCGCTGCACCGGCATGCCGAGGCCGCAGGCGTATCGTTCCGCTTCGACACCCGGGTGGCGCGCGTCAGGCCCGACAACGCGGGCAAGCTGCAGGTCGAGCTGCAGCACTCCGACAAGAAGCGCCCTGGCCAGGTGCTGAGCGCCGACCGCGTGCTGGTCGCGGCCGGCGCCGACAGCACCGCGCTGCTGCGCCCGCTGGGCCTGCGCATGCCGCTGTATCCGGTCAAGGGCTACTCGGTGACGGTGATGGTCCGCGACGAACTGCAGGCGCCGCTGGGCGCGCTGATGGATGAGTCCTACAAGGTCGCGATCACGCGCATGGGCAACCGCCTGCGCGTGGCGGGTACGGCCGAGCTGGGCTCACGCAAGCTTGATCTGCGGCCGGCCGCCCTGAACACCCTGGTCAAGGTCGCGCGCGACTGGTTCCCGGTGGCAGGCAACTACCAGGAAGCCACGCAATGGGTGGGCGCGCGGCCGATGCTGCCGGACGGGCCGCCGCTGATCGGCCCAACAGCCGTGCCCGGCCTGTTCCTCAACCTCGGCCATGGCTCGACGGGCTGGGCGATGAGCTGCGGATCGGGCAAGATTGCGGCTGACCAGATCGCCGCCAGCGCCGGCACCCATGGCGGCCCGGACATCGACATGGAGGGCCTGCTGCCCGACCGCTACGGCCTGGGGCCCGCCAGATAACCACACATGACACCCTCTGCCTCTACCGCCACCTCGCACGCAAACGGCGACGGCTGGTTTGCACTCGATGCCGCTGCCTCCGCACCGGTTCCGCTGTACGACGTCGCCGCCATCCGCCGCATCGAGAACGCCGCCTTCACGCAACTGCCCGCCTTTACGCTGATGTCGCGCGCCGGCGCCGCGGCCGCGCGCTGGCTGGCCTGCCATGCACCCGCCGGCCCGCTGCTGTTCCTGGCCGGCCCCGGCAATAACGGCGGCGATGCGCTGGTGGCCGCCACGCAATTGCACAGCGCCGGCCGTGCCGTGCAGGTATGGCTGACGGCGGACCCGCAGCACCTGCCCGCCGACGCCGCGACCGCCTGGCAGCAAGCGCACGCAGCCGGCGTCCCGGTCAGCGTGGTCGCAGGCATCGCTGCCTCGCATGACGCGGACTGGCCCGCGGGCACCGCTGCGCTCGTCGACGGCCTGCTCGGCATCGGCCTGAACCGCCCCGCCGACGGCACCATGGCGTGGTGGATCGGACAAATCAACCGCAGCGCGCTGCCGGTGTTTGCGCTGGACATCCCCAGCGGCCTGTTCGCCGACACCGGCGCGGGCGCGCCGGCCGTGCGCGCGCAGCGCACGCTGACCTTTATCGCCGCCAAGCCCGGGCTGCTGACGCTCGACGGGCGCGACTGCGCCGGCGAGGTCGATATCGCGCCGATCGGCCTTGACTATCCGCCGGACGAAACGCCCCATTGCCTGGTAAACGGCCCGGCGCTGTTCAGCACGGCGCTGCCGCGCCGCCACCATGCCAGCAACAAGGGCACGCATGGCTCGCTGGCGCTCATCGGCGGCAACCTGGGCATGACCGGGGCGCCGCTGCTGGGCGCCAGGGCCGCGCAGTTCCTCGGCGCGGGCAAGGTGCATATCGGCTTCCTGGCGCAGCCCGCACCGCTGTTCGATCCGCTGCATCCGGAGCTGATGCTGCATGCCGTGGACGCACTGGCCCTCGCTGCCATGTCGGCGCTGGTGATCGGTCCTGGCATGGGCACGGACGCCAACGCACACAAGCAGTTTGCGCGGCTGCTGCAAGCCGCGCCGCTGCCGCTTGTGCTGGATGCCGATGCCCTGAACCTGCTGGCTGCCGATCCGGCGCTGGCCGGGGCACTGGCCGCCAGCGGCGCGGCCTGCGTGATAACGCCGCACCCGCTCGAAGCCGCCCGGCTGATGGGCGTTCCCGTCGCCGAGGTGCAGCGCGACCGGCCCGCTGCTGCCGCAGCACTGGCTGCGCAATGGCAGGCCGTGGTCGTACTGAAGGGATCGGGCACAGTGATCGCGGCGCCTGACGGCAGTCCATGCACGCTCAACCCGAGCGGCAATGCCGCACTTGCCAGCGCCGGCACCGGCGACGTGCTGGCCGGCATGCTGGGGGCGCTGCTGGCGCAAGGCATGGCGCCGCTGGCCGCGGCCCGGGCGGCGGTGTGGATCCATGGACGCGCCGCCGATGCCCTTGTCGCCCAGGGCACCGGGCCGGCCGGCGTCACCGCAAGCGAACTGTACGCGCCCGCGCGCACCATCTTCAACCAGTTGCTGGCCGGGGCCCGCGCATGACGCGCGGCGCGATGCTGCGCGATCCCGCCGACCGCCGCCACCTGCTCACCGGCATCGCCCTGCTGGTCATCGGACAATGGATCCTCAGCCTGCTCGATGCCACCAGCAAGACCCTGACGCAGCAAGGACTGCCGCTGGTGGCCGTGGCATGGGTGCGCTATGTCGGGCATGTGGTCGCGATCTTCCTGCTGCTCGGCCCCGCCGGCTGGCGGCGCCAGTGGCGGCCGGCAAGGCCAGGGCTGCAGTGGCTGCGGGGCGCGCTGATGCTGGTCTCGACGCTGGTGTTCTTCAGCGTGCTGATGCTGATGCCGCTGGCGCAGGCCACGGCGCTGAATTTCTGCGCGCCGCTGTTCGTGGTGGCACTATCGCCGTGGCTGCTGGGCGAGCGCCCCGGGCGCCATGCCCGCTGGATGCGCTGGACCGGTGTGGTGGTCGGCTTTGCCGGCATGCTGGTGGTGGTGCGCCCGGGGGGCCAGCTCAGTCCGCTCGGTGTCGGCCTGGGCCTGGTGTCGGCGCTGGTGTTCGCGCTGATGCAGATGCTGACACGCCGCATTGCCGCGCACGACACACCGATGACCACGCTGATCCAGAGCGGCGTAACCGGCGCCTGCCTGACCACGCTGATCGTGCCCTTCTTCTGGTTCAGCGCCTGGCCTACGCCGATGCAATGTGCGCTGCTGTTGTCCGCGGGGATCACCGGATCACTTGGCCATTATTTCGTCATCCGGGCCTTCCAGTACGCGGATGCCTCGTTCCTGAGCCCCTTCCTCTACCTGCAGATCCTGTCCGCGACGGTGATCGGCTACCTGGCCTTCGGCCAGTTGCCCGACTGGACCACCGCAATCGGCATCGGCATCATCTGTCTGGGAGGCTTGTGCGTCGCTGGGGGAGAACCCGTGCTACGCGCCATCGCGGCCCGGCTCGGCGGCGCGCTCCGTCAGACAATGTCCGATACTTAGCCTGCGCCCACGCTGGTATGTTGCAAGTGGTAACGATATGACGCCGCTGCCAGGCCGGATCCCGGCAGCGCTGACGATATACTTGCATCTCTGTCTTGTGAGCCGGCAACGCCACGCGGCTCGCGCAACCTCGATTGTCCTGCATGCCCACTGACCTTCACGCCTGGAACGCCCTGCTGCGGCACCACGACACCCTTCGCGACGCCCAGATGCGCGACGGGTTCGATCGCGAAGGCGCGCAGCGCGTCGCACAATTCTCGCTGGAAGCCGCCGGGCTCTATCTCGACTATTCGAAGAACCGGATCACGCCCGAAACCATGCGCCTGCTGGTACAGCTGGCAGCCGAGGCCGGCGTGACCAGACGCCGCGACGCGATGTTCACGGGCGAGCATATCAATACGACTGAAGACCGCGCGGCACTGCACGTAGCGCTGCGCGCGACTGCCGGCGCCGGCTACAAGGTCGACGGCGAGCAGGTCATGCCGGCAATCCGGAAGGTGCTGGTACGCATGCGCGATTTCTCGGAACGCGTGCGCAGCGGCGCCTGGAAGGGTGTCACCGGCGAGCGCATCACCGATGTCATCAATATCGGCATCGGCGGCTCCGACCTGGGGCCGCGCATGGTGTGCCGCGCGCTGTCGCACCTGGCCAATGCCGATGGCAATGCCGCGCCGCGCATGCACTTTGTTTCCAATGTCGACGGCACCGACCTGGCCGAGACGCTGGTGCGGCTCGACCCGCAACGGACGCTGGTGATCGTCTGCTCCAAGACCTTCACCACGCTGGAAACCATGGCCAACGCGCGCAGCGCGCGCGCCTGGTTTGTCGCCAACGGCGTGGCCGAGCATGACCTTGCCAAGCATTTCGTCGCAGTCTCGACCAATACCGAAGCGGTGCGCGAGTTCGGCATCGACCCGGCCAATATGTTCGAGTTCTGGGACTGGATCGGCGGACGCTTCTCGCTGTGGTCGTCGGTCGGCCTGTCGATCACGCTGGCCGTGGGCTTCAACGCCTTCGCCGACTTGCTGGCCGGCGCGCGCGCCATGGACGAGCATTTCCGCACCGCGCCGCTGGAACGCAACATGCCGGTGGTCCTGGGCATGCTGGGCATCTGGTACCGCAATTTCTGGCATTTGCCCACCAGCTGCATGGCGCCCTACTCCACCTCGCTGGAGCTGTTTCCCGCCTTCCTGCAGCAGCTGGAGATGGAGAGCAACGGCAAGTCGGTGCAGCTTGACGGGCAGCCCGTGCGCACGCATACCTCGCCGGTGGTGTGGGGCACGGCCGGCACCAACGGGCAGCATGCCTATTTCCAGCAGATCCACCAGGGCTCGCAGGTGGTGCCGGTGGATTTTGTCGCGCCGCTGGTGCCGCCGCGCCGGCTGGCAGGCCATCACGCCAAGCTGCTGGCCAACTGCTTTGCGCAGGCCGAGGCGCTGATGCGCGGGCGCAGCGCCGATGAGCTGCGTGCCGCCGGCCTGAAGGACGAAGTCCGTATCGCCCATATGGTGTTCGAGGGCAATCGCCCCAGCAACACCTTGCTGATGGAAAACCTGACGCCGCATGTGCTGGGTGCGCTGATTGCGCTGTATGAGCACCGCACCTTCGTGCAGGGCGTGGTCTGGAAGATCAATTCCTTCGACCAGTGGGGCGTCGAGCTGGGCAAGATCCTGGCCCGTCCGATCGAGGCCGAGCTGACCGGGAATGCCATCGGCCAGCACGATGCCTCCACCACGTCGCTGATCGAGCGCGCCCGCGCGGTGCTGAAGGCGGGCGCCGCCAGCTAGACCTCCGCGCCCATCCATTCATCGCTGGCCACGCGGCCGGCGTCGATGGTCAGGATACGTCCACAGCGCGCCGCCACCGAGCGGTCATGCGTTACCAGCACCAGCGTTGAGCCGGCATCGCGGTTAAGCTCGAACATCAGCGCGATCACGGCTTCGCCAGTGGCGGTATCGAGGCTGCCGGTGGGCTCGTCGGCAAACAGGATGTCCGGGCGCGCCACGAACGCGCGCGCCAGCGCCACGCGCTGCTGCTCGCCGCCCGACAGCGTGCGCGGATAGTGCCCCAGCCGCGCGCCCAGGCCCACGCGCAGCAGCATGTCCAGGGCGCGCTCGCGCACCTGCGACGTTTCGCCGCGCAGCTCCAGCGGCAGCATCACGTTTTCCAGCGCGGTCAGGTGGCCGACCAGCTGGAACGACTGGAACACAAAGCCGACATGGCGGCCCCGCACGGCGGCGCGCTGGTCCTCGTCCAGCGCGAACAGGTCCTGGCCCTGCAGCCGTACCGTGCCCGTGCTGGGCAGGTCCAGCCCCGCCAGCAGCCCGAGCAGCGTCGACTTGCCCGATCCGGACGCCCCCACGATGGCGAGCGTTTCGCCCGGCGTGACGGAAAAGGTCACGTCGTGCAAAATCGTCAGCGAACCGGTCGTGTCGGCAACGGTCTTTCCGAGGGACTCGACAGCGAGAATGGAAGAAGACATGGATATTGGGATCCGAGGCAAATGGCGCCGGCTGCTGCTGGCAACCGGCATGGCACTGACGATATCGGCCGGGGCCTCAGCCCAGGCTGCGGCCCCGGCACTGCTGGTGCTTGGCGACAGCCTCTCCGCCGAGTACGGCATCGCGCGCGGCGCGGGCTGGGTCACGCTGCTGCAGGACCGCCTGCGGCAGGAGCGCTTCGATTATAGCGTTGTCAATGCCAGCATCAGCGGCGAGACCACCATCGGCGGCAAGACGCGGCTGCCGGAGCTGCTGTCGCGGCACCGCCCGGCCATCGTGGTGGTGGAGCTTGGCGCCAACGACGCGCTGCGCGGATTGCCGCTGCAGACCACTGAGGCCAACCTGCGCAACATCGTCAGCATGGCACAGAAGGCCGGCGCGGGCGTGCTGCTGATCGGCATGCGCATCCCGCCCAACTACGGGCAGGACTACACCGAGAAGTTCGTCTCGCTGTATCCGAAGCTGGCCGGCGAGTACAAGGTGCGGCTGGTGCCGTTCTTCCTCGACAATGTCATCGCGCGGCAGGACTGGTTCCAGCCCGACCGCATCCACCCGACCGCCGCGGCACAGCCAGCGCTGCTCGATACGGTGTGGCCGCAGCTCAAGCCGATGCTCAGGCGCAGCGGCGCGAAGTAAGAATAAAAAAACCCCTGCCGCCTGGCAGGGGTCCTTGCTGGCAGCGGGGCTGCCGCGGCTGATCTGGCGCTTACTCGGCGCCTTGCGGCTGCGTGGCACCCACCGGCGTCAGCATCTTGACCTTCGAGCGTGCCTTCAGGCTTTCATAGAATGCCTGCAGGTCGGTCTGGCCGGCGAGCTGCGACAGCTGCTGCGCTTCGGCCTGGCGTTGCGCCGGGTTGGCCTGCGTCGGCTGGCTGACCTTGGTGATACGGTAGACCGCGTAGCCTTCGGCCCCCAGGTCGACACCCACCACCGAGGGCAGCTTGTTCGCATCGGCGCGCAGCACCGCTTCGACCGCCTTCGGCGGCATACCCTCGGCCTTGGCGCGCGACACGGTCTGCACCGCGCCAAAGCCGTCGGCGCTGTCTGCCTTCTTCAGTGCGGCAAGCCGGGCCTCGCCGTCCTTGCGCGCCAGTTCGGCCGCCTGCTGGGCGATATAGCCCTCGCGCACCTTGGCTTCGACTTCCTCGAACTTGCGCACGGCCGCCGGGCGGTACTCGACGATGCGCGCGGCCACCAGCGTGTTCGGGGCCACCTGGACGGCCTCGGTGTTGCGCTTATTCTTGATCGCGTCGTCGCTGAACAGCGCCTTGAGCAGCTTGTCGTTGTTGAGCGGGCTCTGCGCGCCCAGCGCCGGGTTCGGCTGGCGCGTGACGTTGTCGGCGGTCTGGATGGTCAGCTTGAACTTGTCGGCGGCGGGCTTGAGGCTGTCAGCCTGCTCATAGACGGTGTTGCCGAAGGCATCGGCCTGCTCGGCAAACTTCTTGTCGGCGAACTGCTTGCGCAGCTCAGCTTCGAGTTCCGTGCGCACGGCTTCCAGCGGCTTGGTCTCGGCGGGCTTGATGCCAGTCAGCTTGATGATGTGATAGCCGTAGTCGGTTTCCACCACGTCGCTGACCTGGCCATCCTTGAGCGCGTACATGGCGTCCTCGAACGGCTTGACCAGCGCGCCGCGGCCCATGAAGCCCAGGTCGCCGCCCTTCTCGGCCGAGCCCGGGTCCTGCGAGTTCTTGCGCGCCACGTCGGCGAAGGTGTCAGGGTGCTTGCGCAGGTCCTCCAGCAGCTTGGTGGCCTTGTCCTTCGCGGCCTGGCGCTGGGCGGCCGGCGCATCCTTCGGCGCGCTGATCAGGATATGGCTGGCGCGGCGCTGCTCGTCGATGCGGAAGCGCGCGATATTGCTGTCGTAGTAGGACTTCAGCTCTTCGGGCGTGACCGCCTGCGTCGCGGCCAGGGCCTCGCCCGACAGCAGCAGGTACTCGACCTTGGCTTGTTCCGGCACCGAGAAGGCCTGCTGGTGGCTGTCGTAGTAGGCCTTCAGCGCGGCTGCATCGGGCTGCACCTTGGCGGTGTAGCCGGCCGGCTTGAACAGCAGCGCCTGCACATCGCGCTGCTGATCGCGCACGGCGATCAGGCGATCGAGCAGCGACTTGGGCACGAATGCCGTCGCGGCGACCGATGCGCCCAGCTGCTGCGTGGCCAGCTCGAAGCGCATGCGGGCATCGAACTGCTCGGGCGTCATGCCCTGCGACTGCAGCAGCTGCAGGTAGGCCTTGTCGTCGACCTTGCCGTCCTTGGTGCGCGGCAACTGCGCGATCGCCGGCAGGTTGCTGATTTCCTCGAGCAGCTTGGCGTCGGACACGGTCAGGTGCTCACGCGCCACGGCACTGGCCATCACGCGCTGCAGGATCAGCTGGTCCAGCACGGCCCTGCGGGCGTCCGGGCCTTCGAACTGGCGCGGGTCATAGCTGGCGCCCAGGACCTGGCGCGCGCGTTCGCTCTGGTCGCGCACGACGTTATCGATCTCCTGCACGCTGATGGCGCGGCCGTCGACCTTGGCGGCATCGTGCGAGCTGTCCATGAAGCGCGAATAGCTTTCCACGCCGAAGAACACGAACGACGGGAAAACAAGCACCAGCAGCAGCAAGAGCATCAGGCGCCGGTTGTTGCGTACGAAATCAAGCATGCGGATTCGGGTAGTGGATTGGCACGAAAGACAAACTCCACAATTCTATCAGGAGCCGCTGGGCACGCACCCTTGTGCAGGGTGGGAAACATGAGGGAACAAATGAAAACGCCCCGCTGATGCGGGCGTTTTCAATAAAACTGGCGGAGTGGACGGGACTCGCCCACGTCCCGCGGGCCGCTGCTGCGCTTGCAAGCGCAGCCCTT